>NZ_LZJG01000253.1:0-128014 GCF_001667785.1 Mycobacterium sp. E3247
CCTTGAGGTCGGCGTCAGCGTGCCACAGGCTGACCGCTTCGGCGCCGACCCGGCGCGCGGCCCGGGCGGCGTCGACGCCGTGGTGGTACCCGGCGGTTTCTCCTATGGCGACTACCTGCGGGCCGGGGCCATCGCCAGGTTCGCCCCGGTGATGGGCGAAGTGGTGGCCGCCGCGCAGCGCGGCGTGCCGGTGTTGGGCATTTGCAACGGTTTTCAGGTGCTCTGCGAGGCCGGGCTGCTTCCCGGGGCGTTGACCCGCAACAGCGGTTTGCATTTCGTCTGCCGGGATGTGTGGCTGCGGGTGGCGTCGATCTCGACGGCCTGGACGTCGCGTTTCGAGTGGGGCGCTGAGCTGCTGGTGCCGCTGAAGTCGGGCGAGGGCCGCTACGTGGCCCCCGACGATGTGCTCGACGAGCTGGAGGGGGAGGGCCGGGTGGTGTTCCGCTACCTCGACAATCCCAACGGCTCGCTGCACGACATCGCCGGCATCAGCTCCGCCAACGGCCGCGTCGTCGGGCTGATGCCGCATCCCGAGCACGCCATCGAAGCGTTGACGGGGCCCTCCGACGACGGCTTGGGCCTGTTCTATTCGGCGCTGGACGCGGTGCTTTCGGTCTGAACGGAAATCGCCGCGCTGGGCGGGCGTGAGTCGAGTTCGGTTCAGCCGGCGTCGCGCAGCAACGGGTGCGCCGTCGGCCATTGCGTGGCCGGGCTCAACGCGTCGAACAGGTCGGTCGCGTCCGCGACGGTGCCGTCGACGAAGGCGGCGAATTCCTCAAAGGAGACGCCGGGTCGGATCCAGCGTGACCTGCGCGCCACCACGCCGATCCGCTGCGGGTCGGACGAGCCGTGCACGATCGCGGTGACTTCGTGCTCCGCGTGGTTCCACGTGTCGGAGAAGTGCACCAGCCAGGGGCGCTCGCCGGCGGGGAAGAAGCAGGCGGGAGTCACCCGAACGATCAGCACATCGCCGTGCGCGGGCGAGATCTCGAGATGGACGTGCAGGCGCCCCGAAGTACACGCACGCGCGCCGGTGACGAAGAAGTATTCGCCGTCGTGATGGCCGCGGAAGTAGCGTCGCCCACGCGTGCGCAGGTAACGTTCGACCAGGTTCGCGCACATCAGCTCGTTCGCCATGAAATCATGCTGCGGCCAGTGGCTTTGCGAATGCTGGGAGACAAGCCATGAGCCCGCGAAGAAACTGTTGAGAATTTGCTGAGCGGCCGGATCCGCTCAGCGCCGTCGTCAAGGTTCGGTGTCCGGCCGCCGCTCCACGATCCCGGCGCCCGGCCCCGGCATGGTCCGTGGCAGCGTCACCGAGAATCGGTACCGCTCGGGGCGGTAATGAAACTCCACGACTTCGAGCGGCTTGTCGTCCCGTCCGTAGCTGATCCGTTCGAGCACGAGCACGGGGGAGCCCAACGGCAGATTCAACGCGCCGGCCACCTCGACGGAGGCGCCCGCCGCATGGATCTCATAGGTGGCCCGGGCGATGGGGATGCCCAGCCGCCGCTCCCACATCGTGTAGGTGCTTTCCATCGCCCGCTCGGGTTGCGCGTCCGAGACGCTCGCCAGCAGCGGCTCAACGGCCCTCCCCAGCCCCGGCGGTAGATACGCGATCATCAGCGCCAGGGGCGCGTCCCCGTCCCGGAAACGTCGCTGGATGCACAGAACTTTGGGCAAGCCCAGCGTTTCGGCGACCCGCTGTGGGGGTTCCTCGACGCGGTGCGACAGGACGTCGACGTGGGGGGTGATCCCCGAACTCGCCAAGACTTCGGTGATCGTGCGCACGCCGGAGCCCAGTTCCTGCCGCACTGGGTTGGTCACGAAGGTCCCCAGGCCTTGGCGTCTGACCAGCCAGCCCTGGCGCTCGAGCAGTCCGACCGCCGCGCGCACGGTTACCCGGCTCAGACCGGACCGATCGATCAACTCGCGTTCGCTGGGCAGGCGTCCGCCGCGGGGCACGCGCTGCTTGATGATCGCGGCCTTGAGCGCCTCGGCGAGCTGGGTGCTCGCGGGTACGCTGCCGCGCCGAACTCGCAGATCGGCGGACTCGAGGTCGAGCGACCGGCTGGTCATAAGACGTATTAAAACGTCTGGTGAGCGGAGGGTAAAGACCGGTCACCGTCCGGCTGCTGTACCGAGTCCCGATTAGGCTGGTGCTGAGCGATTTTCGCGTCACCTCAGGAGGTCCGGACATGGGATTCGCGGTGGAAGGGATCGACCACGTCGTGCTGAATTGCAGCGACGTCGAGGCAACCGCGGCCTGGTATGAGCGGGTGCTCGGGATGCGCCGGGAGACGTTCGGCCCGTCCGCGCGGATCGCGCTGCGCTTCGGGGAGCAGAAACTCAACCTGCGGCCCCTCGGGGCGCTGGCCGGCGATCCCGACTGGGTCACCGGGTCGGTCGAGGCCGCCGGCTCCGCGGACTTGTGCTTCATCACGCGCAGCAGCCCCGACGACGTGCGCGCTCACCTCGTCGAGTGTGGTGTGGAGGTCGTCGCGGGTCCGGTGACCCGGACCGGCGCACTCGGCCCGATGACGTCGCACTACTGCCGCGACGTCGACGGGAACCTCGTCGAAATCGCCGTCTACGGAACGGTCTAGGGATCAGAGGGGGTAGAGCGCCGGCAGGTTCACCACGACCGCCTCCTGGGTGCTGCGCGCGATGACGACCTCCGCCGGGCTGGTCGGGTCGGGATTTTCCTCGCGGTGCGGCAGATACGGCGGGATGAACACGTAGTCCCCGGGTGAGGTCGAGATACGCACCTCTCCGGTGCCGTCGTGGAAGACGAATTCCGGGTGACCACTGCGCACGTAGATGGCGGTTTCCGAATCGCCGTGATGATGGTTGGACGAGACGGTCGACGGCATTGCGTGCGTCTCACCCATCCAGAGCTTTTCGGCGCCGACCGACGTGCCGCTGAGCGCGGCGAAGCGACGAAGCCCGTCCGATTGCGCGGTGTCGGAGCTGATGTCCGACGCCTTGATGTGGTGCACCCGGTTGCCGGTGGCTTCCGGCGCCTTCTCGTCGAAGTCCGGGTGGAATCCGTCTGCGGTGGCCATGGGTCAATTATGGTCCGACGCATCCCGATACGCCTCGAGAAGCCGCAGCCACAGCTCGCTGACCGTCGGGAAGCAGGGCACGGCGTGCCACAGCCGGTCGATGGGCACCTGGCCGGCGATGGCGATCGTGGCGGAGTGAAGCATTTCGGTGACCCCGGGTCCAACCAGCGTGACCCCGAGCAGGTGCTCGCGATCGAGATCGACCACCATCCGCGCCCGGCCTGTGTACCCATCGGCGTAGAGCTTGGCCCCCGTCACAGCGTCGCCGACTTCGATGTCGGCCGTGCGCACCCGGTGCCCGGCCCGCTGCGCCTGCTGGGCCGTCAGGCCGACCGCGGCGGCTTCGGGATCGGTGAAGAACGCCTGCGGGACGGCGTAATGGTCAGCCGTGGTGGCATGCCGTCCCCAGGGTGCGGTGTCCAACGGGGCGCCCACCGCACGAGCTGCGATGGCCGCGCCGGCGATGCGGCCCTGGTACTTGCCCTGATGGGTTAGCAGGGCCCGGTGATTGACGTCGCCTGCCGCATAGAGCCAGCCGTCCTCGATCGCTCGCACGCGGCAGGTGTCGTCGACGCCGAGCCATGCGCCCGGTGTCAACCCGACGGTCTCCAGGCCGATGTCGTCGGTGAGCGGCGCGCGGCCCGTCGCGAAAAGCACTTCCTCAGCTGATAACTCGGATCCGTCGTCCAATTCGAGTTTTACCTGCCCGTCATCGGCCCGGCGCAGCGCGCGGACCGATACCCCGACGCGCACCTCCACGCCCGCCTCGGTGAGTCCGCGTTCGATCAGCTCGCCCACGAAGGGTTCCATTCGGGGTAGCAGGCCGGATCCACGCGCGAGCAGAGTCACCCGCGACCCCAATCCTTGCCAGGCGGTCGCCATTTCGACGCCCACGCCACCGGCACCCACCACGGCGAGTCGCTCGGGGACGGAGCTGTGGTCGGTGGCTTGGCGGTTGGTCCACGGGTGGGCTTCGTCGATGCCGGGCAGGTCGGGGAGAGCGGGCTGGCTTCCAGTGCAGACCACGACCGCGTGTCGCGCGGTCAACACCGACGTCTCACCGCTGGAGGCGGTGACGGCGACTCGTCGGGCACCGTCCAGCCGGCCGTGGCCGCGTACCAGGGTGGCGCCGATCCCCTTCACCCAGTCGGCCTGCCCGCTGTCGTCCCAGTCGCTGACGTAGCGGTCGCGGCGGCCGAAGGCTCCCGCGGCGCTGATGGGGCCGGCGACGGCTTCCCGCGCCCCGTCGACCCGGCGGGCGTCGGAGACGGCAATCACCGGACGCAGCAGAGCCTTGCTGGGTACGCAGGCCCAATACGAGCATTCGCCACCGACAAGTTCGCGCTCGATCATCGCGACGCTCAGGCCGCCCGCCCGGGCGCGTTCCGCGACGTTCTGCCCGATCGGCCCGGCGCCGAGCACGATGACGTCGTAGTCCCGTTCCTTGTCGACCGCCATGGTCAATGACCTTTCTGTGGTGTCCGTCAGTTGGCTGTGAGCTTCTCGGCCAGCTGGCATAAGTCGCTCGCTATGAGGTTCGGCTGGGGCAGCCCCTCGACCGGTAGCGGTGGATTGCCTGGGCGTGTGATGAGCGCCGCGCTGAAGCCGACGTTTTGCGCCCCGAGCGTGTCCCACACGTGCGCGGCCACCATCATGCAGTCGGTCGGCGCGACCCCGAGCGTTTCGCACACATATCGGTACACGGCGGGCGCCGGCTTGAAGGCGCGACAACCGTCGACGCTCAATTGGTGTTCGAAGAAATCAGCCAGCCCGGAACTCTGCAAGGCCGTCGGCCCGTCCGGGTTGGGCGGTGAATTGGTCAACGTAACCAGGCGAAAACCATTGTCTCGCAACCTGGTGAGCCCCTCGGGTACCTCCGGGTGTGCCGGCATGGTGAGAAGACCTGTCTTCAGGCGGTGCAGGTCATCGTCGGAGACGCGGACGTCGTGAATATCGCCGACCATACGCAGCACGCCTTGTGCGAGCGTGGAGAAGTTCACGTAATTGTCCGCCAGTGTCGCGGACATCGAGTACATGACCAGCTGGGCGAACCACTCGCGGAGCACCCTTTCATCGCCGAATAACTCGGTGAAAAGCGGTGCGAGGGAGTCGATGTCGATCAACGTCTCGTTGACGTCGAAAACCAGGACGGGCGGTGTGGGCATGGCTAGGGCTCGGCCTTCTTGAGAGTGGGAACGTCGGGCCTTGGATACCCGACCAAACACAGGCAAATCAATGCCATTCCGAGGACGGCCACCAAAGTGCGATCACCTCGGCCGTCTTCCGCACGGCCACTGCGCCTCCTCAGACCCAGCCCGCGGGATCGCAAGTTCGACGGACCTCTCGCGAACGATCCCGGACGGTCGTTGTTCACTGCATCACAACGACCATCTTCCCGCCGGCCTCTCCCGCTTCCATCACGCGGTGCGCCTCACGTATCTGGTCGAAAGAGAAGACGCGAGACGGCTTGGCCTCCAGCGTGCCCTCTGCGACCTGCCGCGCGATGTCTTGCAGCGGAACGTCCGATAGCGGAAAGCCGGGAGCCCCAAAGACGAAGCTGCCGAAGAAGTTCCAGTTGACACCGCTCGCCATGCGCAACAGCGGGTTGAAATCCCCGATGGGTTCAAGCCCGCCCAGCCATCCCGCCAGGCATGCCGTACCGCCGCGGCGCAGCATGTCCAGGGAGTCCAGAATGGTGCCGTTGCCGACCAGGTCCAGGACGGTGTCCACCCGCTTCGCCTCGGGGAGATGGTCGGCCAGGTCGCGCCGCTCCAATTCGACGCGGGAGGCGCCCAGCTCTTCCAGCTTGGAGAACCGGCCCTGGCTTCGCGCGGTGGCGAGGACGCGCGCACCGGCGGCGACGGCCAGCTTGAGCGCGGCCTGCCCGAGCGATGAGGTCGCGCCGCGCAGCACCAGGGTTTGTCCGGCCTGCAGATTGAGGTTGCGGAAGAGGCATGTCCACGCGACCGCGTAGGTCTCGGGTAACGCCGCCAAATCCGCCCAGGGCAGCCCGGATTCGATGCGGGTGACGTTGGCTGCGCGCACACGCGTGTACTGCGCGTAGCTGCCGTTGATGGTACGGCCCAGACCCCCCATCAATGCCGCCACCTTGGCGCCCACGGGGAATTCACCGCCAGGACACGAGTCGACGACGCCGACGCATTCGATGCCGCTGACTTCCGCGGCTTCCGCCCATTCGCCCCGACGCATGTGCATCTCGGCGTGATTGACGCCGAACGCCTTGACCTCGATGACCACTTCGCCGTCTCTGGGCAGCGGCTTGGGGATGTCGGTGTAGACCAGTTTGTCGAGGCCGCCGAATCCCTTCAGAATGATCGCTCGCATGGTTTCGCCCCCTGCTTGTTCGCGCACCACTACCGGCGCGGTGGGCAGCTGGGACGCATCGGTGGTCGACATTTGCCGCTCCTCCCGAATGCTCAGTGGGCATTCATGTCTGGATATGCCGAACGGAGCCGGAGAGCTTCCCGCCCGTAATGGGTCGGCTAACCCAATTATTATGGGCTACCTATCCCAATCTGTCCAGATGGGGCGGTGAAGCTATTGGCCCGGGAGGGGCCGCGGCGTCGCGCCGGGGTTGATCGGCTCTTACGCGCGTGCGGCGTGAATGTGCGAACGTAGTCGACGGCGGCATTGACTGCGGTCCGCAACGGTTCCGCATCCCCGGTGGCGTATGTCAACATCGCTCCGCCCTGGTGCGCGACCACCAGCGATACCGCCAGGTGACGCGGGTCGGCATCGGGGCGCAGCTCGCCGCGACGGCGCATGGTGGCAAGGCCGGTCTCAAAAAGCTCGATCCACTGGTCATAGCCGGCGGAGAGATCGTCGTGTACTTCGTCGTCGGCGTCGATCAATTCCCCCGCCAAAGAGCCGTAGACGCAACCTCCCAAGCGGTATACGGCGTCGGTGTCGGCGACGCAGGCATCGGCCCACGCCTGCAGGGCGTCGAGGGTGTCCAGGTCGCCCAGTGGTGGCGCAGTGTGGAAGGTCCGTACGTCCTCGCGGCGGGCGGCGATCACCTGACGGGTCAGCTCGCGCTTGTCGTGGAAGTAATGCGCGATCTGCGAGCCGCCGACCCCGGCCGCTCGGCGCACCTGTTCGATGCTGGTGCCGGCGACGCCGCGCTCGAACATGAGGCGCGCGGCGACCTCGACGACGCGCGCGCGTGTCGCCTGCCCCTTGCGGGTGAAACGTGTTGAGCTGTCATCAGTTAGGGTGCGGGTCTTGCGCAGGCGCCGAGGGCGCCGCGCGGGCCGGGCAACCCGCTCGCCGGGATCGGTGGCGAAGCTGCGCAGGTGGTTGATCGCGAAGCGGACGGCATCGGCGTGCGGCCATTCCGCGTGGTAGGTGAAGGCCAAGGTGCCACCACCCTGATGGGCGGCGACGATTACGATCGCCAGCGCTCGCGAGTCGGCGTCAGCGACGACGATGCCGCCGTCTTTCATTCGCTGGATCGCCGTTTCGAGCAGGTCGATCCACTGCCAATAGCCGGCTCCCAGCGTTGCGCGTGTCGCGTCGTCGGACTTCACCAGCTGTGCGGCAAGCGCGTGATAGGTGGGCGTGCCGAAATATCCGATGCGCCTGAGGTATCGCATATTGAGGTCTATCCACCGTTCGAAGTCGGCGAACGAAGCCAGACCACCGAGCTTGGGCTGCCGGTGGAAGTCGAGAACCACGCCGATCTGACGCCGGATGACCGCGCGGATGAGGGCGTTCTTGTCGGCGAAATAATGGGCGAGCTGCGAACCGCTGACGGACGCCGCCCTGCGTACGTTCTCCATGTTCGACGCGGAGAGGCCTTCGGTGACGATCAGTCGGGCGGCCGCTTCCACGATGCGGTCCCGGGTGGCCCGCCCCTTGGCGGTCAACCGTTGTTCGTCCTGACCATCGGGATGGGCCATCGCGTCAGGCTAACTCGCGATCGCCCCGAACTATGGGATATCCAACCCAATGAAGCGCCTGGGTGCCGGCGGTCCCTGTCAAGCAGTCATGTCGACCTTCGCCAGGAAGCGGAGGATCAATTCGGCGACCTCGTCCAGCGCGGACTCCAACAGGAAGTGCCCACCGTCGAGCAGTCGGATCTCGGCATCGGGGAGGTCGTCGGCGAACGCCTCGGCGCCCGCGGGGCCGAATATCTCGTCGCCGCGACCCCACACCGCGAGCAGGGGCACCTGGCTGGTGCGAAAGTAGTCATGCAGGCGCGGATAGAGCGGCGCGTTGGTCGCATAGTCCCGCAACAGCTTCAGCTGCACCAGGTCGTTGCCGGGACGCGAGATGAGCGCGTAGTCGTGAAGCCAGGATTCGGGGTCGAGCAGGGTCTCGTCGGGAACGCCGGTGACGTATTGCCACCGGGTGGCGTCCAGCGTGAGGAACTGCCGTACTGCGGCCTCGGTCTCGGGCGTTTGCTCGCGCTGGTAGGCCCGCACGACCTTCCAGAAGTCGTCGACGAACCCCGCGTCGTAGCCGTTGCCGTTCTGGGTGATGATCGCCGTGATCGCCGACGGGTCGCGCAGCGCAAGTCGCCAACCGATCGGCGCGCCGTAATCCTGGACGTACATGGCGTATCTGTCGATGCCGAGCTCGCGGACCAGGCCGGCGGTGAGGTCGGTCAGCGCGTCGAAGGTGTAGTCGAACTGTTGGACGGACGGCGCGTCAGAAAGCCCGAAGCCGAGGTGGTCGGGTGCGATGACGTGATAGCGGTCCGCGAGTGCCGGCAGCAGATGCCGGAACATGTAGGAGCTGGTCGGAAAGCCGTGCAACAGCACGAGCGCGGGAGCGTTCCGGTCGCCCGCTTGGCGGAAGAAAAGCCGGTGACCGTCGACGGTGGCGTATCGATGATGGACAGCCGGCATGACTTTCCTCCTCGGTTGTCGTCCTGACGGCGCCGGGCGTCGTTGGACGTGTAGGACTCTGGTGTTCCGAGCAATAATGGGTTATGTGACCCATTATGTACCCGAAGGGTCCGCGGCACCAGTGCCGTCTCCTGTTGCCTGCCGGCCCAGGGCGGCATATTCTGGGCCGGCCATCCCAGTTGAGGGATTCGGAGGTGACGCTATGGGCGCACTGATTTCGGTGAACGTCGGCATGCCCAAGGACGTGCGGTGGCTGGACAGGACCGTGTACACCGGGATCTGGAAATCGCCCGTTCAGGGGCCGGTCATGGTGCGCCACCTGAACATCGACGGCGACGGCCAGGGCGATCTCGGCGGCCACGGCGGCGAGCAACGCGCCGTCATGGTGTACCAGACCGAGTCCTACGACTTCTGGAAGAAATATCTGGGACGCGACGACCTCGTGCCCGGCAACTTCGGGGAGAACTTCACGGTCACCGGCCTGCCCGACGACGATGTGTGTATCGGGGACCGCTACCGGATTGGTGAAGCCGAGTTCGAAGTCACCCAGCCCCGCGTCACGTGCTTCCGGGTCGGACTGCGCCTGAACGAACCCAGGATGCCGAACCTTCTTGTCTCTCAACGCCGGCCGGGCTTCTACTTACGGGTGATCACCGAGGGGCGGGTCCGGGCGGGCGACGAGATCGTGCGAATTCGCCGTGGTCGGCACGGGCTCAGCGTCGCCGACGTGGACGCGCTCTTGTATCTGCCGAACCGCAGACGCGACCAGCTCCGCAAGATCGTCGACGTGCCTGCGCTCAGCCCCGGCTGGCAGCAGTCCTTCCGGGACATGCTCGAATCACCGCAGGGATCCGCAGCCGAACGCCTGGGCGCACCCCCGGCTTGGGTCGGATTTCGCCCGTTGCGCGTCAGCGCAACACGCGGGGAGAGCCCACAAGTGACGTCCATCCAACTGGAGGCTGACGACGGCCCCGAGCTGCCGGCACCGCTCCCGGGGCAATACCTCACGGTGCGAATACCCGGCGCGGGCGCGCCGCCCCCGCTGCGTAGTTACTCCCTATCGGGAGACCCCACCGCGGGGTACTACCGCATCAGTGTCAAACGCGAAGAGCACGGTCTGGTGAGCCGATGGCTGCACGAGCACGTCGAGCCGGGCTCGGTGGTCGAGGCCGCCGCCCCGCGTGGCGAGTTCTACCTCACCGATGGTGGCGGTCCGGTATTGCTGATGTCGGCGGGCATCGGCATCACGCCCGTCTTGGCCATGCTGCATGCGCTCGCGGCGGCCCGCAGCGACCGCGACATCTGGTGGGTGCACACCGACCGCAATCGTCAAACGCAAGCTTTCGCAACCGAAGTCACCAGCTTGATCGGATCATTGCCGCGAGCGCGGCAGTCGGTGTTCTACACCCAGACACAAGGCCGCCTGAACCGCCCGGCCATCGCGGCGCTGGGCATCCCGGCCAACGCGACGGCATACCTGTGCGGCCCAACCCAATTCATGAGCGACATGCGCGATGCGCTGACCGCTGCCGGGCTGGACCCTCAGCGGATCCATAGCGAACTGTTCGGCACCCTGCCGCCGATCGACCCCGGCATCGTCGACGGTGCCCCTCGTAACCCACCGCATCCCCCGGCGGGCGATCCGGGGACGGGACCGGCGATCACGTTCGCGCGCAGCGGCTTGACGGCTCCCTGGTCCTCCGGCTACGCAAGCATTCTCGAGTTGGCCGAAGCGTGCGACGTGCCCATTCGATATTCCTGCCGAAACGGGGTCTGCCACGTGTGTGTGACCGGCGTCGTTGCCGGCAGCGCCAGATATGTCCAGCAGCCCCTGGAGCCTCCGGAGCCCGGGACCGTGCTCATCTGCTCGGCGGCCCCAGACACCGAGCTGGTGCTCGACCTGTAGCGGAAACCGTTGCCTCAGGCGGCGATCGCGCGTTGACCGCCGCTCACGGGCACGACAGCGCCGTTGACATAGCTGGCGTCGGGGGAGCTGAGGAACACCACCGCGCTCGCGATCTCGCCGGGCTCGGCCGGCCGGCCGAGCGCGGTGCTGGCCGCCACCGAGTCCAACACACCCGGTGTGACCGCCAGCCCGGGAGTGTCGGTCGGCCCTGGCGCGATCGCGTTCACCCGTACCCCGGACCGGCCGAACTCATCCGCCCATGCGCGCGTGAGCAGCTCCAGGCCGGCTTTGGTGGCGCCGTAGATGCCCGCCCCGCTGGCCGGCACCGAGGCCGCAACGGTGCTGACGTTGACGACCGCGCCGCCGCCCCGCTCGATCATTGCCGGCACCAGCTGCTGGACCAAGATGTACGGCGCGCGCAAGTTCACGTTCACGTGCTCGTCGAACGTTAAGTCGTCGGTGTCAACGGTGGCCCCGAATTGGTAGATGCCGGCATTGTTGACCAGGATGTCGACCGGTCCCGCTTCGGCCGCCAGGCGGCGCACATCCTCGCTGTCGGTGAGGTCTGCAGCAACGAATCGCGCTCGTCCGCCGGCATTTTCGATCTCGCGGACAGTCTTCTCGCCGCGTTCGGCGCTGCGGCCGTGTACCACCACCTCGACCCCGCGTTCGGCGAGCTGTAGCGCGATCGCCCGTCCGATCCCTGACGTGGCCCCGGTCACCAGCGCGGTGGAGCCGGCCATTGTTGCTGCCATCGAACCCTGCCTCCAGGAGAGAAGTTCTCTTGCCTCTCCGTCAGCAGCGGGTCGCCGGCGTTTATTCCTAGGAGCCCAGTGGGACGGCGGCCTCCGCGGTGTAGCACAGGAAGGTCAGCGTCTCCTGCAGATACAGCTGCACGGTCTCCGCGTCATGGCTGGTGTAACCGATCGACACGTCGGTCCCCAGCTGCAGGTCGAAGTCCCCGCCCCGGGTGGTCAGCACGAAAGCACCGTCGATTGCCGGCGCCCAGATGATGTCCCCGGGAACCAGCCGGTCGATGTGTTCGAGGATCGGATATCCGTGTTCGGTGGTCTCGCTGACCTTCGTGTAGACGTCGGCTGACAGCAGCACCGAATAGGGGCCGTCGACACCGGCCAGCCGCAGTTCGGAGATCGCCTGGGTGATGACGTCCGGAATCTCGCGGGGATCCGCCGGCAACGTCAGCGGCTTGTTCGAGCTGGCCGCGCGGATGCCCTCGATCGACGCGGCGGGGTAGCCCTCGAAGATGGCGCGGTCCTCGACGAATGCCAGCTTCTTGGCGGCGGCCTTGACCGGGTCCCAGTCGGAGTCCTGCGCGCCACGCTCCACGTTGTCGATCTCGTAGCGGGACAGGGTGAACGGGACCCGCAGCCGGACAAGGGGTTTGCTTGCCCGCAGGTGAGCCTCCACACCGTCGGAGGGCGACGCCACATCGATCAGCCGGCCGGTGCTGACCGCCGCCGTCACCGGGCCGCCGGGTCCGCTCACGTCGACCACCCGGCGTCCGGCGACATGACGTTTGAACGTCCGGGTCGCCTCCAATTCGATTTCCTCCCAGGCGGCTTCGGTGACCGGTGCCAGGTCGCGGTAGAGGTTGTTCATGAAGTGGTTCCTTTCAGGCTGCCGATGGAAAGTGAGCCGTCCTGTGCGGCAGGCGTTTCCGCCACCGGCGCCGCCGGCAGTGGCGGTGGATCGTCGAGGAAGTCGACAGTGGGGGAGAAGAACAGGCCACCGGTGATCGCGGTGGAGAATTCGAGGATGTGGTCGGTATTGCCGGGCGGATTTCCAAGAAACATGTTCCGCAGCATCTGTTCGGTGACCCGCGGCGTGCGGGAATAGCCGATGAAATAGGTGCCGTACTGGCCTTTGCCGAGTTCACCGAACGGCATGTTGTGCCGCACGATCTTCAGCTCGGTGCCGTCGTCGTCGGTGATGACGTTGAGGGCGATGTGGGAGTCGGCCGGCTTTTCGTCGTCGTCGAGTTCGAGGTTCTCCAGCTTGGTACGGCCGATCACCAGCTCCTGCTCGCTGACCGAAAGGGAATTCCACGAATCCATTTCGTGCAGGTACTTCTGTACGTGCACGTAGCAGCAGCCCTCGAACTCGGGATCCTCGGCGCCGATCGCGGTGGCGCTGACGGCCAGCTGGCCGTCGGGGTTCTCGGTGCCGTCGACGAAGCCCAACAGGTCGCGGTTGTCGAAGTAGCGGAATCCGTGCACCTCATCGACCACGGTGACCGCACCGGCCATCGACCGCAAAATGCGGTCGGCGAGTTCAAAACACACGTCCAGGCTCTCGGCCCGGATGTGAAACAACAGGTCCCCGGGAGTGGCCGGCGCGGTGTGTCGTGGGCCGTTGAGTTCGACGAACGGGTGCAACTCGGCGGGACGCGGGCCGGTGAACAAGCGGTCCCACGCCTGCGAGCCGATAGAGGTGATGGCCGACAACCGTTTCGGGGGCTCGCGAAAACCGATCGCGCGCACCAGCCCGGAAATGTCGGGCAGCGCGTCATGAACCGCGGCCTCTCCGCCGTCGTCGATGGTCACCACCAGAAAGACCGCCGCCGGCGTCAACGGTTCGAGGATCGGCTGCGGCTGGACGGGGGGCACTCTCCTGACCCTAGCGTGGCGACGGCGAGCGCATGAAGTGCGCGAGTGTGGAGGCGCGCAATCGGACCTAGCGTGGCGACGTCGAGCGCCGGAAGGGCGCGAGCAGGGAGCCGCGCAATGGGACCTAGCGTGGCGACGCATCTCGCCGACAGCCATGATGTTGAACATGTCGGCCAGCGCCGCAGGCCTCTGCGATTTCATCGACGCTTCTCCGTCGCCGTTTCACGTCTGCGCGACGGTGGGCGCGCGGCTGACCGCCGCCGGCTACACCGAACTGCGTGAGGCCGAGCGCTGGCCGGACGCACCGGGGCGCTACTTCACGGTGCGGGCCGGCTCGTTGGTCGCCTGGCACTCCGACGGGGCCGACGCTGCGTTCCGGATCGTCGGCGCACACACCGACAGCCCGAATCTCCGGGTCAAGCAGCATCCGGATCGCTTGATCGCCGGCTGGCGCGTTCTCGCCCTCGAGCCGTACGGGGGAGCGTGGCTCAACTCGTGGCTGGACCGCGACCTCGGCATCAGCGGACGGTTGTCAGTGCGTGACGGCGCCGGGATCGAGCACCGGCTGGTCCGGGTCGACGACCCGATCCTGCGGGTACCGCAGCTGGCCATCCACCTGGCCGAGGACCGGAAGTCGCTGACGCTGGACCCGCAGCGGCACGTCAACGCGGTGTGGGGCGCCGGCGCCGAAGCGACATCGTTCGTCGACTTCGTCGCCGAACGCGCTGGGGTGCCGCCCACCGCCGTGCTGGCCGCCGACCTGATGACCCACGACCTGACCCCCTCGACGGTGGTCGGCGCCGACGCCGACCTGCTGAGCGCGCCCCGGCTGGACAACCAGGCCAGTTGCTATGCCGGCATGGAGGCGCTGCTGGCCTTGGACGAGGCTCCGTCGCCGCGGGGTTTCCTGCCCGTGCTGGTGCTCTTCGACCACGAGGAGGTCGGTTCGTCCTCCGACCACGGAGCCCAGTCCGACCTGCTGGGCACCGTTTTGGAGCGGATCGTGCTCGCGGCCGGCGGCACCCGGGAAGACTTCCTGCGCCGGCTGCCCGACTCGTTACTGGCCTCGGCCGACATGGCGCACGCCACCCATCCCAACTATCCGGAGCGGCACGAGCCCGGCCACCTCATCGAGGTCAACGCCGGCCCCGTCCTCAAGGTGCACCCCAACCTGCGGTACGCCACCGACGGACGCACGGCCGCGGCCTTCGCCCTGGCCTGTGCGCAGGCCGGGGTGTCCCTGCAGCGCTACGAACATCGCGCCGACCTGCCGTGCGGGTCGACGATCGGTCCGCTGGTCTCGGCCCGCACCGGGATCCCCACCGTCGACGTGGGCGCCCCGCAGCTGGCGATGCATTCCGCCCGTGAGCTGATGGGCGCTCATGACGTCGCCGCCTACTCGGCGGCGATGCGGGCGTTCCTTTCGCCCGAGCCCCGCTGAGGCCTAAGGTCTGGCGGTATGGCGCTCAGCGTGGAGATGATCACCTTCGACTGCCACGATCCTGCGCGGCTGGCCGCATGGTGGGCCGAGCAGTTCGGTGGCACGACGCAGGAGTTGCTCGCCGACGAGTTCACCGCGGTGAGTTTGTCGGCGGGACCGCGGCTCGGATTCCAGAAGGTGCCCGATCCCACGCCCGGGAAAAACCGCGTGCACCTCGACTTCGGTGCCGCCGATGTCGATGCCGAGGTGTCCCGGCTGACGGCCGCCGGGGCCATCGAGGTCGGCCGGCACACGTTCGGCGACGATTTTCGCTGGGTGGTGCTGGCCGACCCCGAGGGCAACGTCTTCTGCATCGTGGATCAATAGCTCGCGGCCGACGAGTGTGCGTCCTCGGCGTTGAGTGTGCGTGTAGGGCGGGAAAATCGCGCGATTTCCGCCACCCGCACACACCGAAGTACCGGAGCGCACACTCGAGTCTTGCCGTTCAGCCGTGGACGAGGAACAGCGGGTCGTAGCGGATGACGTTCTCCACGACGATTCCGTCGCGGGTTCGAACCCGGTCGATTCCCCGGATCTGGAACGGCCCGTCGGGTCCGGTGCCGCGGCCGACGTAGTGCAAAAACACCAGTTCCTCGCCCGGGTCCGCGCCGGGCACGGTGGCGCTGTCGATCACCTCCAGCTTCAAATCCGGTGCGGCGTCGAGTATTTCGGCGATCTTCGCCGTGTACGGCTGGATGCCGCGGACCGGCTCGGGGTCACCCGGCCAGTAGCCCACGATGTCGTCGGCCAAGATGTCGAAGCCGCGCGACATGGTGGGCGCGGCCCAGTACGCCGCGAACACCGCGGCGCTGAACTTGGGGGCGGATTGGACGTCGGTCATCTTTCCTCCTTGGGTCTGGCGTTCCCGTTGAGCGCGTTGCGCCAAGCGTGTCGCGGCGGCGTGCGGCGGCACAATTACCTCCGAGGTCATCGCTACGGGTACACCGGCGTGGTTACCGTGGCTTGGTGAGCCACGCGGCGGTAGGCGCCCTGTTGCGCGAATGGCGGGAGCGTCGACGGGTGAGTCAGCTCGACCTGTCGCTGACTGTGGGCGTGTCGGCCCGGCACGTCAGCTTCATAGAAACCGGCCGCTCGCGACCCAGTCCGGAGATGGTGCTCGCCCTCGCCGAAGGCCTCGACATTCCGCTGCGGGAGCGCAACACGCTGCTGCTTGCCGCCGGATTCGCCCCGCGTTACCAGTCGCGCCCGCTCGAGGATGCCGCGATGACCCCGGCCCGTGACGCGGTGCAGCGCCTCCTCGATGCCCACGACCCCTACCCGGGCATCGTGATCGACCGCTGCTGGAACATCGTGGGGGCCAACGCCGCGGCGTCGGCGCTGACCGCAGGCCTGCCCGCGGAGCTGCTCGGTCCACCGGCCAACGTCTACCGGCTGTCGCTGCACCCCGACGGCCTCGCCGGACGGACGCTGAATTTCCCGGAATGGGCGGGCTACTTGCTGCACCAGCTCCGGCGCACGATCGCGATCACCGGCGATCCGGGCCTGCAGGCGCTCAATGACGAGGTGCGCGGATATCCGGGAGTCGCGGGCGCCGCCGACGCGCGCGGCGCGCCACCGGATGGCGCCGGCGCGCTGCTCATCCCTTTCGTGCTGGATATCGGCGGCGGGCAACCGCTGTCTATGTTCACGACATTGACGACGTTCGGGACTCCGCTCGACGTCACCCTCGCCGAACTGACCGTCGAGCTGTTCTATCCGGCCGACGCCGCCAGCGCCACCCTGCTCCATGGCAGGTAGCGCTCTTACACTGTTCGGGTGACTGCCTCCGGGACCAGCGCCCGCACCCAGGCGATCGACACCGTCGAGCACGCCGCTGCCAGCCCCGATCAGCCGCAGCCGTACGCCGAGCTGGGCCTCAAAGACGACGAGTATCAGCGGATCCGTGAGATCCTGGGCCGCAGGCCCACCGACACCGAGTTGGCGATGTACTCGGTCATGTGGAGCGAGCACTGCTCGTATAAGTCGTCCAAGGTTCACCTGCGCTACTTCGGGGAGACCACCACCGACGAGATGCGTGCGGGCATGTTGGCCGGTATCGGTGAAAACGCCGGTGTGGTGGACATCGGCGACGGCTGGGCCGTCACCTTCAAAGTGGAGTCCCACAACCACCCGTCCTACGTCGAGCCCTATCAGGGCGCGGCGACCGGCGTCGGCGGCATCGTGCGCGACATCATGGCCATGGGCGCGCGACCGGTCGCGGTGATGGACCAGCTGCGGTTCGGCGCCGCCGACGCCCCCGACACCCGCCGGGTGGTCGACGGGGTGGTCCGCGGTATCGGCGGCTACGGGAACTCGCTGGGGCTGCCCAACATCGGCGGCGAGACGGTCTTCGATGCGTGTTACGCCGGCAATCCGTTGGTAAACGCGTTGTGCGTGGGCGTGTTACGCCAGGAGGACCTGCATCTGGCGTTTGCCTCGGGCACCGGCAACAAGATCATCCTGTTCGGTGCGCGCACCGGGCTCGACGGCATCGGCGGGGTGTCGGTGCTAGCGTCGGACACATTCGACAGCACCGGATCGCGCAAGAAGCTGCCGTCGGTTCAGGTGGGCGACCCGTTCATGGAGAAGGTGCTCATCGAGTGCTGTCTCGAGCTGTACGCCGGCGGACTGGTGATCGGCATCCAGGACCTCGGCGGAGCTGGATTAGCCTGCGCCACCTCAGAATTGGCGTCGGCCGGGGACGGCGGAATGGCGGTCCAGCTCGATTCGGTGCCCCTGCGGGCCAAGGAGATGACACCCGCCGAGGTGCTCTGCAGCGAGTCGCAGGAGCGGATGTGCGCCGTGGTTGCCCCGGAGAACGTCGACGCCTTCTTGGCGGTCTGCCGCAAATGGGAGGTGTTGGCCACGGTGATCGGCGAGGTCACCGACGGTGACCGGTTGCGGATCACCTGGCGCGGCGAGACGGTCGTCGACGTACCGCCGCGCACCGTGGCGCACGAGGGCCCGGTGTATCAGCGGCCGGTCGCACGGCCCGAGTCCCAGGACGCCCTGAACGCCGACCGGTCAACGCGCCTCCCGCGCCCGAAGACCGGGGAGGAGTTGCGCGCGACCGTGCTTGCGCTGCTGGGTAGCCCGCACCTGTGCAGCCGCGCCTTCATCACCGAACAGTACGACCGGTACGTGCGCGGCAACACCGTGCTGGCCGAGCATGCCGACGGCGGCGTGCTCCGCGTCGACGAGGCCACCGGCCGCGGCATCGCGCTGTCGACCGACGCGTCGGGGCGCTACACGCTGCTGGATCCTTATGCCGGGGCGCAACTCGCGCTGGCCGAGGCCTACCGCAACGTCGCCGTCACCGGCGCCACGCCGGTCGCGGTCACCAATTGCCTCAACTTCGGCTCCCCGGAAGACCCCGGCGTGATGTGGCAGTTCTCCCAGGCGGTGCGGGGGCTGGCCGATGGGTGTGCGGCGCTTGGCATTCCGGTGACCGGCGGCAACGTCAGCTTCTACAACCAGACCGGCTCGGCGGCGATCCTGCCCACGCCGGTGGTCGGCGTCCTCGGCGTGCTCGATGACGTCGCCCGGCGCATCCCCACCGGCCTGGGCGCCGAACCGGGCGAGACCCTGATGCTGTTGGGAGATACCCGCGACGAGTTCGACGGTTCCATCTGGGCGCAGGTGACCGCCGACCACCTGGGTGGCTTGCCGCCCGCGGTCGATCTGGCGCGCGAAAAGCTGCTGGCCGAGGTGTTGAGCGCGGCGTCTCGCGACGGGCTGGTGTCCGCGGCGCACGACCTATCGGAAGGCGGCCTCGCGCAGGCCGTTGTGGAAGCGGCGCTGACGGGCGAAACCGGTTGCCGCATCGTGCTTCCCGAGGGCGCCGATCCGTTCGTGGCGTTGTTCTCCGAGTCGGCGGGCCGGGTGCTGGTGGCGGTGCCGCGCACCGAGGAGAGCCGGTTCCGGGCCATGTGTGAGGCGCGCGGACTGCCGGCGGTGCGCATCGGCGTCGTCGACGAGGCCTCGGACACGGTCGAGATTCAGGGCCTGTTCACCGTGTCGCTGGCCGAACTGCGCGAGACGTCCGAGGCGGTGCTGCCGCGGTTGTTCGGATGAGCCGTAGCGGCAGATCCTGATGGGGGACAGCCGTTTTCGCCGGGCTTGGGCATTCTCCCTGGCCGCCGCCCTGGTCGGCTGGAGCTTCGTCGGCCCGCGACTGCCCACGGCTTGGCGGACCGCCCTCCAGGCGGGTGCGGCCGGCTTGCTGGTGCTGGTGACGCGCGCTCCGCTGGGTCTCAACCCGCCACGGCTGTGGTCGGGGCTGCGGCTGGGGTCGACGGCCGGTGCGGCGGCGGCGACCGTGATCGCCGCGACGACGGCGGTGCCGTTGGTGCGGGCGTCCATGGCCGACCGTGAGGCGCCCGGGTCGACGCCCGGCTGGCTGCTGCTGCAGATACCCGTCGGGACCGTCTGGGCCGAGGAGGCCGCCTTCCGTGCGGCGCTGACCGCCGCCGCGTCGGGTGCCTTCGGCGCGCCGGGCGGAAGATTGCTGCAAGCGGCCAGCTTTGGGCTTTCCCACATTGCCGACGCGCGGGCGACGGGCGAGCCGGTGCTGGGCACCGTGCTGGTGACGGGCGTCGCGGGCTGGCTGTTCGCCTGGCTGGCGGACCGCTCCGGCAGCCTCGCCGCGCCCATGCTGGTGCACCTGGCCATCAACGAGGCCGGCGCGATCGCCGCGCTGAGCGTGCGGTGGCGTCAGGGGTTGATGGTGTAGTCGCCCACCTGACGGCCCCACACGTGCTCGACGAAAAGTGGCGAGCCGAGCTCGAAGTGGTTGTAGGGAGCCATGCTTGCGCCGGTGTCCATCACCAGGAACGGCGCCGGCCACAGCTGCCGGGTGATCGTCTGCCAACAGCCCGGCCGCCCGCCGGGGCCGCCCCTGGCATTGGTGCGCGGCAGATTCTCCGGCCAGATGTACGGGTTCGGCGCCCCGGCGATCGCCCCAGCGGCGTGCGCGCCCAGCGAGTAACCGTTGTCGCCGAGGGCGTTGTGGATCTTGGGCCCCACCTCCGCGAAATTGCGTATGGTGCAGAAGATCTCCGGACTGTACTCGTCGAGCAGCTGGCTGGAGGTGACCAAATCGCCGGCCCCCCGGGCAAGGTATGGCCCCCCGCGCCCGAAGACGTCGGCGCCCGTGCCGCCGAGCCCGGCGGTGGCGAGCAACGCGGCATCCAGATCGACTTGCTGGCGGTTGAGGGTGCGGGCCGCGGTCACCGCGTGGTCGAGCGCGGCCCACAGGTCCGGCGAGGCGTTGGCGTAGGTCTCGCCGAGAGCGGCCAACCGCGCGACGTCGGCGCGGATTTCGCGCATGCGCGGGTTCACGTCGTCAAGGATCGTGTTGCCGTTGACCAAAGAATCGCCGAACCTCGCGCCCAATCCGGTCAGGGCTTGCGCGGCCGCGCCGAGCGTCAGGTTCACCTTGACCGGGTCGACCTTCTCCGCGATCGAGACCAGCGTCTCGAAGACGGTGTTGAACTCGGTGGTCACCGACGTCGCCTCGATCACCGTCGCCGGTGTGATCGGCTGCGCCGGCGGCCCCGGCGGCGAACTCAACGCGACGTACTTGTTGCCGAACACCGTGGTCGCCTTGATGGTGGCCGCCACATTGGCCGGGATCAGGTTGAGGTACCTCGGTGTGATGTCCAGCACCAGCTTGGCGGCCGGCATGCCGTCACGGGTGATCTCGGAAATGCCGGTCACCCGGCCGATCTGGACCCCGTTGTAGGTGACCTTGGAGCCGGGGTCCAAGACCAGGCCGGCCCGGGCGGCCACCATGGTCAGCTTCGTCGTCGGCGTGAGCTCACCCCGGAACTGCAGGTACAGCAGTGACCCGACCAACCCCAAGATGACCACCGTCACGAGCCCGACGGACTTATACGGCGGCCCGCGCCGCACGCGCCGACGCTCCATGAGTTTGAGACCCTAGGGTATGGCCGCCCGCCAAAAGGCCGATCCGGCAAAGACTCGGCAGGCCGTGTTGGCCGTCGCGGACTGGCTGCGCGACGAATCCCGGCCGGCCCCCGACCGCGAGAGCCTCGGCACCGCCGTTCGGCTCACCGCCCGCACCCTGGCCGCCGTGGCACCCGGCGCCAGCGTCGAGGTGCGGATTCCGCCCTTCGTCGCGGTGCAGTGCATCGCCGGGCCCCGGCACACGCGCGGCACGCCGCCCAACGTTGTGGAGACCGACCCGCGGACGTGGCTGCTGCTGGCGACCGGGATGTTGTCCTTCCAACGGGCGAAGGACGGCGGTGCGCTGGGGCTTTCCGGCTCTCGGGCCGGTGAGATCGAACACTGTCTGCCCCTGTTCGGTCTCGGCTGAATAGTAAGCCTGAAGTGCAGGTTTACAGTCGGGCGCGGGAATTTTTCCCCCTCAACACGCGCTGTTAATTCGCGGTTGCGGGCGTCGGACCCGTAGACTCCGTTACGTCACCAACCGTTCCCCAGGGAGCCCCCCAATTGTGACCAACCAGGAACCCGAGCAGGACCTGAACTCGCCTCGTGAAGAGTGTGGTGTATTCGGGGTCTGGGCCCCGGGTGAAGACGTCGCAAAGCTCACCTATTACGGCTTGTACGCCCTGCAGCATCGCGGGCAGGAAGCCGCGGGCATCGCCGTCGCCGATGGATCACAGGTGCTCGTGTTCAAAGACCTGGGCTTGGTCAGCCAGGTTTTCGACGAGCAGACGCTCGCGGCGATGCAGGGCCACGTGGCCATCGGCCATTGCCGCTACTCCACCACCGGCGACACCACCTGGGAGAACGCGCAGCCGGTGTTCCGCAACACCGCCGCCGGCACCGGTGTTGCCTTGGGGCACAACGGAAATCTGGTCAACACCGCCGAGTTGGCCGCCCGCGCCCGCGACGCGGGACTGATCGCCCGGCGCTGCCCCGCCCCTGCGACGACCGATTCCGACATCTTGGGCGCGCTGCTGGCGCACGGCGCGGCGGATTCCACTCTCGAGCAGGCGGCCCTGGACCTGCTGCCCACCGTGCGCGGCGCGTTCTGCCTGACGTTCATGGACGAGAACACGCTGTATGCGTGCCGCGATCCCCACGGCGTGCGGCCCCTTTCGCTCGGCCGGCTGGATCGCGGCTGGGTGGTGGCCTCGGAAACGGCAGCGCTGGACATCGTCGGCGCCTCGTTCGTGCGCGACATCGAGCCGGGCGAGCTCCTGGCGATCGATGCCGACGGGGTGCGCTCCACGCGCTTTGCCAACCCGACCCCCAAGGGCTGCGTCTTCGAGTACGTCTACCTGGCACGCCCGGACAGCACGATCGCCGGCCGGTCCGTGCACGCCACCCGGGTGGAGATCGGCCGCCGGCTGGCCCGGGAATGCCCGGTCGAGGCCGACCTGGTGATCGGGGTCCCGGAGTCGGGCACCCCCGCAGCGGTCGGTTACGCGCAGGAGTCCGGCATTCCCTACGGGCAGGGTCTGATGAAGAACGCCTACGTCGGGCGGACCTTCATCCAGCCGTCCCAGACCATCCGCCAGCTCGGTATCCGGCTGAAGCTCAACCCACTTCGTGAGGTCATCCGCGGCAAGCGGCTCATCGTCGTCGACGACTCGATCGTGCGCGGCAACACCCAGCGCGCGCTGCTGCGCATGCTGCGCGAGGCCGGGGCCGTCGAAGTCCACGTCCGGATCGCCTCGCCACCGGTGAAATGGCCCTGCTTCTACGGCATCGACTTCCCGTCGCCGGCCGAGCTGATCGCGAACGCCGTGCAGGACAAGGAGGAGATGCTCGAAGCGGTGCGGCACGCCATCGGCGCCGACTCCCTTGGCTACATCTCGCTGCGCGGCCTGGTCGCGGCGTCCGAACAACCCGCGTCACGGCTGTGCACCGCCTGCTTCGACGGCCGCTATCCCATCGAGCTGCCCGAGGAGACGGCCTTGGGTAAGAACGTCATCGAGCACATGCTCGCCAACGCCGCGCGCGGATCCGGGCTCGACGATCTGGCGCCCGACGAAGTACCGATCGTCCACTGACGGACGTCCGGTGCGCCCCTTACACGACGTTTGATTACGGCGGTCGGCGGCGCCCGGTAGCCTTTATCGCGATGACGGATCCCGGAAAAAGCCCCGGACGAAACCCGGGCAGCCACGGCATCACCTACGCGTCGGCCGGGGTGGATATCGAGGCCGGCGACCGCACCGTCGAGCTGTTCAAGCCGCTGGCGACGAAGGCCACCAGACCAGAGGTGCGAGGCGGCCTGGGCGGGTTCGCCGGGTTGTTCGCGTTGCGTAACGACTACCGCGAACCGCTGCTGGCCGCGTCCACCGACGGCGTGGGAACCAAGCTGGCGGTCGCCCAGGCCATGGACAAGCACGACACCGTCGGCCTGGACCTGGTCGCGATGGTGGTCGACGACCTCGTGGTGTGCGGCGCCGAGCCGCTGTTCCTGCAGGACTACATCGCGGTGGGCCGGACCGTGCCCGAACGCCTCAGCGCCATCGTGGCGGGTATCGCCGAGGGGTGCGTGCGTGCCGGCTGCGCGCTGCTCGGCGGTGAAACCGCCGAGCACCCCGGGCTGATGGAACCCGACCACTACGACATCTCGGCGACGGGTATCGGCGTCGTCGAGGCCGACGACGTGCTGGGGCCTGATCGCGTCAAGCCCGGCGACACGATCATCGCGATGGGCTCCTCCGGCCTGCATTCCAACGGCTACTCGCTGGCCCGTGCGGTGCTTCTGGAGATCGATCGGATGAATCTCGCCGGCTATGTCGAGGAGTTCGGCCGCACGCTGGGCGAAGAGCTGTTGGAGCCGACGCGGATCTACGCCAAAGACTGCCTGGCGCTGACCGCGGAAACCCATGTCCGCACGTTCTGCCATGTCACCGGTGGCGGGCTCGCCGGCAACCTGCAACGCGTCATCCCGCACGGCCTGGTCGCCGAAATCGACCGCGGGACCTGGACGCCCGCACCCGTGTTCGCGATGATCGCCCAGCGTGGGCGGGTGACGCGCGAGGAGATGGAGAAGACGTTCAACATGGGCGTGGGAATGGTCGCCGTTGTCGCGCCGGAGGACACCGACCGCGCCCTGGCCATCCTGACGGCCCGGCACTTGGACTGCTGGGTGTTGGGGACCGTGTGCAAAGGCGGTAAAGAAGGCCCGCGGGCAAAGCTCGTCGGGCAGCACCCGAGGTTTTAGAAGGCGGAAGCCGGGTCAGCGCCGAGTCGAAGGGGATTGCGCCGGCGCCGCGCGGAGGGTCTTACCGACGCCAGTCGTCGTTGTCTTCCCAGGAGTCACCGACGCCATCCTCCTCCAGCTCCGTGGAATCGTCGGCACCCGTTCCTGACAACTCGCGCTGAAGCCGCGTGAAGTCGGTCTGCGGAGAACTGTATTTGAGTTCTCGAGCAACCTTGGTCTGCTTTGCCTTAGCCCGGCCGCGGCCCATGGGGGAACCCCCTCGCGCAATAACGGAGCGGCCCGAATCAGGCGGCTCCGATCTCCTGGTGTCGTTATTGTCCTGCCGACAGTTTACCGTGCCTTGCGGTCGGGCGTCGGTGCCCCCTGCCGCTGTGGCGGACTTCATCGACGATTATCTCGCACCGCCCCGCAACCGTTCAACGGCCAGGCGTCCCGCACCGATCTGTTCCGTCGCCGGCAGCGAATCGGCATCGATCACCGCGGCCACCGCGCCCTGCGGGCCGGTCGCCAATTCGGTGTCGGCCGGCACCCCGCGCTTCAGCAGCGCCAGGGCCACGGGCCCGAGGTCTACGTGATCCACCACGGTGCCGAGGCGGCCGATGGCGCGACCTCCGGCCAGCACCGGGTCACCCGTCGAGGGACGCTCGACCGAGCCGTCGAGGTGCAACAGCACGAGCATGCGGGGCGGTCTACCGAGGTTGTGCACGCGGGCGACGGTCTCTTGTCCCCGGTAACAGCCCTTGTCCAAGTGAACGGCGCTGCCGATCCACCCGACCTCGTGCGGAATCGTGCGCTCGTCGGTGTCGACGCCCAGTCGCGGCCGCAGCGCCACCACCCGGTGGGCTTCGTAGGCCCAAACCCCCGCCGGCCGCAGGCCGGCCTGCACCAGACGTTCCCGCCAGCCGGCGGAGTCCGCACGGGGGACCAGCAGGTCGAGTTCGATCTGCCCGGCGGGGGCGCCGGGCATCCGGCGCACAAAGCCACCGCCGGCCAGCGCAACCGCCGTCAGCTCGGCGGGCAGGGCGTCCAGGCCGAGCACGTCGAGCACCGCCCGGTCGGCCAGTCGCGGACCCAGCAGCGAAAGCACGGCCATGTCGGCGGCGGCCGGGGCGACGTCCGCCCAGAAGACCATCTTGCGCAGGTAGGCCAGCAGCGGCTCGCCCCGCCACGGTTCGGTGTCGAGGTAGGTGGTGCCGCCGAGTTCGGTCTGGATCCAGTGGTCCTCGACGCGGCCCTGGCCGTCGAGGCTCAGGTTCTGCGTGCTGGCGCCCTCGGGAAGGTCGCTGACGTGCTGGGTGGAGATGCTGTGCAGCCACTTCTGGCGGTCACTACCGGTCAGGGTGAGCACGGCGCGGTGCGAGCGATCCACCACTATCGCGCCGGTTTCCGCGGCGCGCTGCTCGCCCAGCGGGTCGCCGTAATGCCAAGTGGCGCCCGCGTCGGGACCGGTCTCGGGTGCGGGTACTGCAGACACACGTCAACTCTACGGACCGTTGCGCGACCCGTCCGACGAGCGTGCGGCCGGCTTCTGGCCCGCGGCTACGCTTTATCCCCATGGCAGGCCAGATGGGTGTGATCGTCACGCTGGACGGCGCGATCCATCCGCCCGATGTGCCGCTGCTGCACGCCGACGACCTGGCAGCGGTCCGCGGCGACGGCATCTTCGAGACGCTGTTGGTCCGCGACGGCAGGCCCTGCCTGGTCGAGTCCCATCTGCAGCGGCTGACCCAGTCGGCCAGGCTGATGGATCTGCCCGAGCCCGACCTGCCCGCCTGGCGCAACGCGATCGGCCTGGCCACCGGGCAGTGGGCGGCGAACACCGCTGACGAAGGCGCGATGCGGCTGATCTATAGCCGCGGCCGGGAGAGCGGCACGGCGCCGACCGCCTACGTGATGATCACCGCTGTCCCCGAACGGGTGACGGCGGTTCGGCGCGAAGGCCTGGCCGCGGTGACGTTGGACCGCGGGCTGGCCGCCGCCGGTACCGGGGCGATGCCGTGGCTGCTGGCCGGGGCGAAGACGCTGTCCTACGCGGTGAACATGGCCGCCTTGCGTCATGCCGCCCGGCAGGGCGCCGGCGACGTGATCTTCGTCAGCTCGGACGGTTACATCCTGGAGGGCCCGCGGTCGACCGTGGTGATCGCGACCGATGCCGAAACACCGGGAGGCGGGAACCTGTGCCTGCTGACGCCTCCGCCGTGGTATCCGATTTTGCGGGGCACCACGCAGCAGGCCCTCTTCGAAGTGGCGCGGGCCAAGGGCTACGACTGCGACTATCGCGCGCTGCGGCTCGCCGATCTGCATGCCGCGCAAGGACTCTGGTTGGTCTCGAGCATGACGCTGGCGGCGCGCGTACACACGCTCGACGGTCGTCCACTGGCTCGGTCGCCGATGGCGGCGGAATTCGCCGCGTTGATCGACTCCGCGATCGTCAGCGATCGCTGAGCGCTGAATTGTGTTGTCGCCTCGCGGAATCGCGGGTACGGTCGGCCGTACACAAGGAAGGAGGTGGTCCGCGAAATTGATAGCTTCATGGACATGTGAGGTGGCTGCGCGCTAGCAGCAGTGGCTTTCGAAGAGCCGGCGATATACGCGCGCTGGCGAATTCCCCGTAGCCACCCGGCCCCCGAGCTTCCGGTGTGTCCAACCGGTAACCACGTTCGGGGGCCGCTCCATGTCTAACACAGTTACTGGCTCACCTTGGCGGCCAGCGCGTCGGTGATCTGACCTCCTTGGTCCTGAATGCCCACTTCGCAGGCCATGACGTCGAGCACAACATCAGATACCGCGTTCAGCACACGCTCGCAGGATGCGCGGCTGGGATCCCCCGGCTTGCGCGACAGGGTAATTCTCGACGGAGCCTCGACGACGTTTCCGAAGGTCCAGTTGGCCTTGTTATTGAACCGAACGGTTAAGCCGTTGCAAGCCTTCCATTTTTGGGTCGATGCTGTCAGGAAGTCGTGGGCTTCCGCTGCGCTTTTGAAGCTGACCGCGGCTTGGTAGACGCGGTAGCTGCTGTCCGCCGTATCCAAGCCTTGCCCGCTGACTCCCGTCGGGGTGAATCCCGCGTAGCCGGACTGCCGAATCGGATCGAACGCGGCGAAGCAAGCCGGGTTTGACAAGTTCTCGTCCGGCCGTAACCGCGAGGTCGTCTCGCTGCTCGCGACTTCCATGGTTTGTGGCGCTGCCATAATGGTGGTCACCTGCTGCGCGTCGAGCAATATCGAGTCCAGCCGCGCGTTCGGCTCCGGCGCCGGCGCCGTTTGCCCGGGCGCCGCCTGCCCGGGCGCTCCCTGCGCGGGTGCTCCCGTGCCGGCGCCCGGCGCCGCAGCACGCGCCCCGGCCGGCGTCTTCCTCGAAGTTGATCCCTGGCTCATGACGACCACCGCCACCACGATCGCGACGACGACCGCGAGCGCGGCTCCGCCGATGATGATCAGCCGCCTCTTGGAACCGCCGCCGGCCGCGGCAGGGACGGTTGATGCGCCCGGTGTTGTCGCCGTGGCCCCGCCTTCCGAGGAGGTCTTCGGCGCCTGCGCCTTGTCGGGTGTTGCCGGCGAGCCTTTCTGGTCAGAGTCGATGGACGCCAGCACGTTGTCGATGTCGTTTCGGGTGCGGTAGGTGACGTCGTGGCGCAGACGCATCATCCGCAACAGTTGGGCGATGTCGCTGCGGGCGCTCGGGTCGTCGCCGTCCTCATCGAGTCCGGATCTGAGTTCGACCAACAATTGGAGCTGCTGCTGAGGGCTGAGTTCTTTCTCGGCGAGCATGTTGCCCAACCGTGTTATGTAGCCGAACGGCACGGGCGGCTCGTCGGGCAGCGGGTCGGGCAAGGGATGCGGTTTGGCGGTGAGCGAATGCACGGCGGTGACGAGCTGAATGCCGGCGTCGACGGTCGGGTTGCGGTAGTCGATGATCTGCAATGCGGCAAGCGGATTCACGCGCATGCTGCCTATGTCGCCGATGCGAACCGGAAGGATCGGCTTTTTCAAAGCCTGCGCGTAGCGCAGCTCGGACTGACTGGGTTTGGACTGTAACCAGTTGCTTGAGAGGGCGACGAGGAACAGGTCGCAGGCACGGATCTGCTCGAGGATCTTGGCCCACCAGGAGTCGCCGCCGCCCAGCTCTTGGTCGAACCACACTTGCTGTTGGGCGCGCCGAAGGGCGGCCGCCAGGGCATCGACCGTTGACCTGTCCTGGCTCGAGTAGCTGACAAACAGCGCCATCACAGTCTCCTAAGGTGAGGCCGAGCGAACCAAATTGGCCATAGCCCGCATGCGACCTTTCACATGCGCCGATACCGTATCAGTGTTAGACGCTTTCGGGATGGCCAATTCGGCGCCGTTCGAGTCGAATGCGCCTTCAACGCTTATCGCTCGTCGCCATCCAGAAGGTGGCTTTCTTGGGCGGGACGGAATTCGGTGTAGCGCCGCGCGAATTCCTCGGCGGGAACGGGCCATTGTTCGCCGGCCTGCCCGCGTACGATCCAATCGCCCTCGGCGGCGACGGTCGGGCCCTCCAGGGTGTTGACCGTTTCACCGGCGTGCGCGGGCCGCGCTTGAACGCAGCCCTTGCGTTGCCATTTCCCGTCGCCTGCCGGTTCATACGTGTCGCGGAAAATGGCGTCGCGCACGGACCAGATCTTCCCGTCTTCCTGCAGCGCCCAGTCGCCGGCGTCGGCGCGCATGGTGTGCCCGGAGTCCGACGTCCACGTCCACGGGGCGTCTCGTTGTTCTGCGCTGACCGTCCCGGCCCGAGTGAAGGACTGCCACATCGGGCGCGACCGGAAGCCCAGCTGGCGCAGGCTCCACAAAGTACCGGCCAAGCTCCGCACCGCGGCATTGAGCAACTCCGGCGTGCTTTCCACCACCGACCAGTCGACCAGCTTGTCATGGATCTTTCGTGAATCATCTCGAGGCGAACCGTATTTCCAGCCATTGCGGCGGTAATAGCGACACCAGTCCTCGTGCTCGGCGCGCGCCATGCTCATCGCGGAATCCCGGTCGAAGCCCATCAGAGCAAGCTGCTCCAATGGCGGCAATCCCACCATGTCGTTCCCGGAGAGCTGCGCCGGTGGGCTGCCCCACGTGTTCCAGGTGTGCCCCGCGATGTTTTCCACCATCCATAAGGCGTTGCGTACCTGGCGTCGATTGGACCCGCGGTAGAACTCGTTGAGGTCGGCCCATGGCATCGCGGCCGGGGACCGCGGCCCCCCCGGGTCGATCGTCGAGACATAGCGTTCGTGAATCAGCCGCGCCGCACGCTCCCAAGCGTCCTGGACTCGGCCCTCACGACTGTCGAGCACCAGCGAGTAGGACTGCAGCCTTCCCACGACCTGGATCGTGTCATCAGCGAGGTTGGTGTTGAGATCCGATGCGTAAACCGGCATCTCGGGGAGGCGCGCAGCCAGCCTACTTGCCATCGCCGCCTGCGCGTTGACCAGAATCACGGCGGTGGTCTCAGGGTCGGCATCACCGATCAAACGCAACATGGTGGGCACCGTTGGTGCCTCCGGTACCGCATCGATGACCGGTCCATCCGACATGAAGCCGGCCTGCTGGCGATGAAAGTCGTGATCCCGCAAGTAGTCGTCGGCGTCGCGTTCGACGAGGGTGAACACCGGCAACGGCACCGCATCTGGGGGGGTATAGAAGTCACGCTCGAGGGCGCGTCGGGTCAGGTCCGCGCACAACGCCAGGGTTAATTGCGAAGTGCCGCAAACGAATACCCGCCGAATGTTCTGCGCGTCGATGATACTGTCGAGGAGCCTGCCGGCGGTCACCTCGTACTTGCCGACCACATCGGCAGCCCACCGGGTGTCCGAGCCCCCGAATTGCTGAGCGCGCCACGCTTCGGCCAGCCACGGGTCGTCCATGCGCACGATCAGCGGCAACCGCTGCTTGTGGCCGACCTCGGCGAGCCGACGACCGATCATGTCAAGCCACAACAGATTGATCGCCGGGTCCGGCGCCATCAGGTAGAGCCGTGCGAGGTGGCGCCACAGCCGCAGCGACACCAGGGTGGACGGCGTGTTGAAATCGACCAGCACCACTCGGGCACCCTGCCTGCGGGCCCGCTGTACGTGGTCGTCACCCGCGTTGGTGATCACCACCAAGGTGTTGCCTCGGTCCAACGTCTCCGCGATCCCGCTGATCATTGCCTGGGTGTCGTCGTCGATGCCCACGACGACGGTGACGGAGTCTGCGAGGTTCGCCCGTAATCGGTCAACTTGGGACCGAAAGGCCGCGATAACAACGCCACCCAATCCAGTGAAGATCGCGGCGAGGGCCGTCACCCGCGCCACCTCCAAGGCGATCGGCGTGGGCGTCGGGCACGGCTGCCCGCTCAGTGAGAAATCACCGGTGCTGCCCTTGACCAACGAGGCGGTCGCCATCAGCGGTGTGAACAGCGCCGGATGGTTCGCATCGTGGCAAGACCAATAGGAGCTGAGGCCGAGTACGGCGGTCAAACTGATCAGGGCGGCGATCACCGTGAACGAGATACCTGTCGCGCGGCCGCCGCCGGTCGATCGGAACGCCATGACGAAAAACGCCAGGATCGCCAAGGTCACCAACAGCGTCGGTCCCGAGCCGGGCTGACCGAACCACCTCAACCACGCCGGCAATGCGTCCCTGCTCGACGGCCGTAGCGCCAAAAGGCACAGATAGCCGAGGAGAAGCAGGCCGATGACGGACGCGATGCGGCGGGCAGGAGGGGACGTCGTCACACTACGACGCATCCGCCGACCTCCTCGTGGTTGCACGCACATGATGACACCGGAGACGGCCGCTTGGAGGGTGAATGAGCTGGCCGGCTACCCCGCGTAGCGCGAGAGCCGCGCCGAAAGATGGGGAACCAGGCCGCCGTCGGCGTCCACTCGCTCCTCGACGTAGGCCAGGTCGCCGCCCTCGACGATGCCGTACAGCCGCTTCGCGCCACCGACCAACACGCCCGATCGGCTGCGGGCCAGTGCATCGGTCACCAGCTCCCACGACGACTGGGTGCGCGGCCTGCCGTAGAACAGCTCGACGTATCCGGCCGAATGGGCGAGCAACAACTCGATGGCCTGCGATTCGCTGGGGTCGTCGGGATCGCTGACGAAACGCCAGAAGCCCGTCTCCCGCAACCCGTGTTCCTGGTACTCGCCGGTGTCGTTGAGCCGCCATGACCGGGATTCCCAATTCAGGTAGTCGCCGCCGTCGTGCGACACCACGATCTGCTGGCCGAACCGGTAATCCCCGTCGTGTCCACGGCCCTCGCCATGTCCGCGCCACACACCGACCAGTGGCAGCAGCGCCAGCAATGCGTCGTGCAGGTTGGCGCCTTCGCGCAGGTTGGCGGTGTCGGCCGGAAGCGGCAGGTCGTCGAAGGCGGGGATGTTGCGGCCGGCGGTCAGCTTGGCGCGCTCGGCGGCGGCGGCCACCGCGCGATCGCCGGAGCTTCCAGAACTCAACGGTTCGTCAGAAATCACGATTCGTCAGTGATCAGCCGGTACAGCGTGTACAGCGCAAACCATGAGATCACCACGACCGAGGCGACCAGCATGATCTCGAAGAACAGCACCACGGGGACAAGTCTATTCGCCCCGCGAGATCGCGTCGGGGCAGCGGGGGTCTCAGGCGATCTTGACGTTCACCTCGTGGATGCCCGCACCCGACGGGGCCACCACGGCGTTGCCGTTACCGGCCGACGACAAGGCGCGCAGCGTCCACGACCCGGGTGCCGCGAAGAACCGGAAGTCGCCGGTGGCCGACGCGACGACCTCGGCCGTGAACTCGTCCGAGGAGTCGAGCAAGCGGACGAACGCGCCACCCACCGCCTGGCCGTCGCTGTCCACGACCCGGCCGGTGATCACCGTTTCCTTCTCCAAGTCGACGCTGGCGGGCAACGTCACTCCTTGTTTCGGGGCAGAGCACATATCAGCTTCCCAACTCAATCGGGGCACCCACCAGGGAGCCGTATTCCGTCCAACTTCCGTCGTAGTTCTTGACGTTTTTGTGGCCGAGTAATTCCCGGAGCACGAACCAGGTGTGCGACGAGCGCTCCCCGATGCGGCAGTACGCGATCGTCTCCTTGGTGCCGTCCAGGCCCGCGTCGGCGTACAGCTTGGACAGCTCCTCGTCGGACTTGAAGGTGCCGTCCTCATTGGCGGCCCTGCTCCACGGCACGTTGATCGCTCCCGGAACGTGGCCGGGCCGCTGGCTCTGCTCCTGCGGCAGATGCGCCGGTGCCAGGATCTTGCCGGAGAATTCGTCGGGGGAGCGCACGTCGACCAGGTTCTTGACGTTGATGGCGGCGATCACCTCGTCGCGGAACGCCCGGATGCTGTTGTCCGGCGCGGCGGCGGTGTAGGAGGTGGCCGGCCTGCTGACCGCTTCGGCGGACAGCGCCCGCCCGTCGAGTTCCCACTTCTTGCGGCCGCCGTCGAGCAGCTTGACCTTCTCGTGGCCGTACAGCTTGAAATACCAGTAGGCGTAGGCGGCGAACCAGTTGTTGTTGCCGCCGTAGAGGATCACCGTGTCGTCATTGGAGACGCCGCGTTCGCTGAGCAGCTTGGAGAATTGCTGAGCGTCGACGAAGTCCCGCTTGACCGGGTCCTGCAGGTCGGAACGCCAGTCGAGCCTGATCGCGCCGGGAATGTGGCCGGTGTCGTATGCGCTGGTGTCCTCGTCGACTTCGACGAAGACGACACCGGCGGCCTGAGCATTGCTGAGATGGCTCTCGGCCCAGTCCGCGGAGACCAGGACGTCGGAGCGTGCCATGCGGGGGATCCTTTCGATCGCTTGCTATGAACGGGTCATGAGGCGCGCCCGGCAGCTCGGAAACGCGCGACCAAGGGGTAGAGCTGGCAGCCCAGGCAGATGCCGAAGGCCGCATTGAGGAAGGCGGCGACGAGCGCCCCTGCGGTGGCGATGACGCCGATCACGAACGCTCCCGCGGCGAAGGCGGCGACACCCGCAAGCGCGAAGAGCAGGCCGACGAGCTGGGCGAACTTCAGGGGCGCGACCGGTTCGCGCTCCGTCACGGGGCCCAGCCGGGGTGCCACCACGGTGGCGAATATTCGCCCATAAGGGTGCTTGCGTGGGCCGCCGACGGCGCCGACGGCGAAGATGACGGCCTGCACCCCCAGAATCGCCGCCGCCGCCGGCGGGCTGGCGGCGGATACGGCGAGTGCTATCACCAGGACCGCGGTGGTAACCCAGGCTGCGAACCTGGGGCCCCGCACGTCGACGGTGTCTGGCTGGGTGCTGGTGTTGGTGCTCGGCACGGTACTACTCCTGGATACGCCTGTTGCTTATCTGCTTTTTGGGAAAGAACGACGGGAGTCAGGCCACGGAAACGTTCCGGGCTGCTCCGAGTGCGACGCGAAGGCGCGCGACTCAGCAGCTACAGCGACAGCAACAGCCCGCGGTGCGGCACAGATCGACTGCGCGGCGTTGGGTGAGCAACGGCTCGAGGCGGGCTAGCACGTCGGCAAGCTTACCGAATGACGGGGAACGATCAAATCAGTGGCGCTCGCCGGCACCGCACGCTTCGGGCGGTGGCGGGCTCAGGACTGCTTGAACCCGTCGAGGTTGACGGTCACTCCGTAGCTGATGCCCTCGATGATGACGTCGGAGCCGCGCGCCCCCTCGGTCTTCGGTGCCACTCCGAACGGAAGCCGCTGGTTGGGCACCCTGGCGGTGAAGGCGCGCAGCACCGCGTCCCGCTTGTCGTCCGGCACGGCCTGGTCCGCGGTGTCCGGCCCGGTGAGAATGCCCGTCGGCGCGATCACCAGCGTCGCTTCATCGTCCGGGGCGATGGAAAGGTCCACCGAGACGCTGACCCGGTGCTCGAAGTCGGCCGAGTGCGGGGTGCCGCTGAACACCAGGCCGTGGCTGTCGGAGATACCCGACGCGGTGACGCCGCCGGTGGCGGTGTTGGTTTCCTTCGGCGGCGCCTCGACCATCAAATCGCTGATGCCCAGGTACCGGCCCAGGTGCGTCGAGCCGATGATGATCCGACTCTCCAGCTTGCCGACCGGCAGTTTCGCGTCGGGCCCGATCAGCCAGGACGAGTGGGTCAGGTCGACGGAGTACATCGTGGCTTCCAGCGTGGCCTTACCGACCGTCGCGTGGTCGACGGCGTTGGCCTTGATCTCCACCTGGTTGTAGCGGTCGCGCATCGCCTGGGGGAGGAACGGGAAGGCCACGATGGCGACGAACGGGTCCGACCTCAGGTTGGCCGCCTTGCGGACGCTGCACGAGAGCCGGTATTCGGCATAGATGCTGCTTCCGTAATCGACGGCCACGGTGCCGAGTGCGACCACGGCGATCGCGGCCGCCACGGCCGCCACCCCGATCAGGACCTTGCGCACCCGCACATTGTGGCGTAACCCGGCGCCCGCTGTGCGGCGGACCGCCACGGTGGCGGGGCTCACAGTGCCATCGTCAGCACGCAATAATGGCAGGTGGCAAGTTATCGTTAGATGACCTGGCAACTAACGCGTCGTTGCGTTGCGAATTGTGAAGATGCCGTTCCCCCGAGCTGGAGGGGCTAGTTGGAGCTATTACTGCTGACTTCCGAGCTGCATCCCGACCCGGTCCTGCCGTCGCTATCGCTGCTTCCCCACACCGTCCGGACGGCGCCGGCGGAGCCGTCGTCCTTGCTCGAGGCGGGGACGGCGGACGCGGTACTGGTCGACGCACGCACCGACCTGTCGTCGGCGCGCGGCCTCTGCCGACTGTTGAGCACCGCGGGACGGTCGGTCCCCGTCCTGGCTGTGGTCAGCGAAGGCGGCCTGGTGGCGGTCAGTGCCGACTGGGGGCTGGACGAGATCCTGCTGCCCAGCACCGGGCCCGCCGAGATCGACGCCAGACTGCGGTTGGTGGTCGGTCGTCGCGGCGGGCTCGCCGACCAGGAGAGCGCCGGCAAAGTCAGCCTGGGCGAGCTGGTGATCGACGAGGGCACCTACACGGCCAGACTGCGGGGCCGCCCGCTCGACCTGACCTACAAAGAGTTCGAGTTGCTGAAGTATCTGGCCCAACACGCCGGCCGCGTCTTCACCCGCGCTCAGCTGCTCCACGAGGTGTGGGGATACGACTTCTTCGGCGGCACGCGCACGGTCGACGTGCACGTGCGTCGGCTGCGCGCCAAACTCGGCCCCGAATACGAGGCGTTGATCGGCACCGTCCGCAACGTCGGATACAAGGCCGTCCGGCCGGCACGCGGGCGCACGCCGATCGCGGACCCCGCTGAGGATGAGGACGCCGAGGGCGCCGACGACGTCGAGCCCGGTTCCGAGGGCCTGCGAGAGCCTCTGGGCGACGCCCTGCGCAGTCAGTGACCGCGCCGGCCTGGCGCTCGACGCTGACCGCGGACGAGCAGCGGCAAGTGCGTGAACTGGTCACGGCGGCCACGGCATTCGACGGGGTGGCCCCGGTCGGAGAGCAAGTGCTGCGCGAGCTCGCGCACGACCGCACCGGGCATCTGCTCATCACCGAGACCGACGGGGTCGTCGGCTACCTCAACCTCACGCGCGACGCCGACGCCGGAATGGCCGAACTGGTGGTGCACCCCCGGGTCCGGCGGCATGGACTCGGGACCGCGCTGGTGCGCTCGGCGTTGGCGGAGACCGCGGGGCGCAACCGGTTCTGGGCACACGGCACCCTCGAGTCGGCCAGGGCGACGGCCTCCGCGATGGGTCTGGTTCCCGTGCGTGAACTGCTGCAGATGCGACGGTCGTTGCGCGACATCCACGGCTTGGTGCGCCCCATGCCCGGCGTGCGGATCCGCACCTACGCGGGCACCACCGATGACGCGGAGCTGTTGCGCGTGAACAACACTGCCTTCGCCAGCCATCCCGAACAGGGCGGCTGGACCGAGGTCCAGCTGGCCGAGCGGCGCAATGAACCGTGGTTCGACCCGGCCGGTCTGTTCCTGGCGTTCGACGACTCCGACACCGGTCAGAGGGGCAAGCTGCTGGGCTTCCACTGGACCAAGGTGCATCTCGATCAGCCCGGCCTGGGGGAGGTGTATGTCGTCGGCGTCGACCCGTCGGCGCAGGGCCGCGGGATGGGGCAGACCTTGACGGCCGTCGGGATCGAGTCGTTGGCGCGGCGGCTGGCCGGCTCCGCCGACCCGACCGTGCTGCTCTATGTGGAGTCGGACAACGTCGCCGCCGTGCGCACCTACCAGCGCTTGGGCTTCAGCACCTACAGCGTGGACACCGCCTACGCCGTCGCTCCCGAGTGACCGAACACGCGGGCGGCGGGTCCGATACCCCCGGCCGTTCACCTGCGCTTGCTACTCAACGGGTGCCGCGGGCCGCGTCGGAGCATATTTTCGCCGTGACCCGGCAACTTCTTGTGAGATGGCCGGCGGCGCACACGCGGGTCCGAATGGTCAGGGAGCGGGAGCGGTGAGGCTCGACAGGGGAGGCAGGGCGCTGGCGGCGCTGGGGGTGGTGACTCTCGCGGCGGTCGCCATGACGGCTTGTGGCAGCGATCAGAACCGGCGCGGCGCATCGCCGGCGGCCGTTTCCGGGCCGACGGGTACGGCGGGATGTAGCGGTAAGAACAAGCTCACGGCGGAAGGATCGACGGCCCAACAAAACGCCATGGCGCTGTTCAACCAGGTCTGGGGGCAGTACTGCCCGGGCAAGAGCGTGGCATACAACCCGACTGGTTCCGGCGCCGGGCGTGAGCAGTTCATCGCCGGCCATGTCGACTTCGCCGGGGCCGACTCCCCGCTGGCCGCGGACCAGATCGGTCCGGCCGCCGCGCGCTGCGACGGCAACCCGGCGTGGGACTTGCCGCTGGTGTTCGGGCCGATCGCCTTGGTCTACAACCTGGCCGGAGTCCCCGCGCTGGTGGTGAGCAGCGATGCGTTGGCCAAGATCTTCAGCGGACGGATCACGGCCTGGAACGACCCGATCCTGGCGGCGCTCAATCCCGGGGTGGTGCTGCCCGACACCAGGATCACGCCGATCTACCGTACGGATTCGTCGGGGACCACCGACAATCTGCAGAAGTATCTGACGGCCGCCGCACCGCAGAGCTGGACCAAAGGCGTGGGCACCGAGTTCCAGGGCGGGGTCGGCGAAGGCGCCACGAAGTCGGCCGGGGTCGTCCAGGTGGTGCGGGCCACCTCCGGAGCCATCGGATACGTCGAGAAGGGGTTCGCCGACCAGGGCGCCGTCCCCTACGCCCGAATCGCCAACAACAAGGGCGTCGTCGTCCCGCTCACCAACGACACGGCGGTCAACGCCGTGAAGGCGGCGAATTTCCTGGCCGACGGCAACGACCTGGTGCTCGACCTCAACTCCATGTACAGCTCCCAGGAGCCGGGCGCCTACCCGCTGGTGCTGGCGACGTACGAGATCGTGTGTTCGAAAGGCTCCGACCCCGACACCTCCAGAGCGATCAAGTCGTTCCTCACGGTGGCCGCGGGCAGCGGGCAGACCGATCTTCCCTCGGCCGGCTATGTGCCGTTGCCCGATAAGGTCAAAGTGCGGCTGGCCGCCGCGATCGATGCGCTGCAGTAACCAGGCTGGCCCGGACTCAAGGAGCGGCAGAATCGTGCCGGGATCACGGTGACCACGCCGAACCCCTTCGACGCCGGTTCGGGCGTGACCGTCGCCGCGCCGTTTCCGGAGGCGCCGCTGATACCGATCAGCCCGTGGGGAGACGGGCGTCCGCAGGTCGGGGATCGTGCTTTCCGTTGGCTCGCCAAGGGCTCCGGCGTCTTGATCGTGGTCGTGATCGCGGCGATCGGCGGATTCCTGTTGCTGCGCGCGATACCGGCCTTGCAACGCGACCGGGAGAGCTTCTTCAGCTTCGGCGGCAACTGGGTCACCACCGACACGTCGGCGATGCACTTCGGCATCTCCGATCTGCTGAAGGTCACGCTGTTCGTGTCGGCGTTCGCGTTGATCCTGGCTATGCCCGTCGCGCTGGGCGTCGCCATCTTCATCACGCAGTACTCGCCGCGGCGCGCCGCGGGCCCGTTGGCCTACGCCGTTGACCTGCTGGCCGGAGTGCCCTCGATCGTCTACGGCGCGTGGGGCCTATACGTGCTGGCACCGCAGCTGCGGCCATTGGCCACCTGGCTGAACCGCTCCCTGGGCTGGTGCTTCCTGTTCGCCGACGGGGACACGTCGGTCGCCGGTGGCGGCACCGTTTTCACCGGCGGCGTGGTCCTGGCGGTGATGATCCTGCCGATCATCACCGCGGTCACCCGCGAGGTGTTTATCCAGACGCCGCACGAGCAGGTCGAGGCGGCGCTGGCGCTCGGCGCCACCCGCTGGGAAGTGGTCAAGACGATCGTGCTGCCCTTCGGGTGGTCGGGATACATCAGCGCGGCCGTCCTGGGGCTCGGTCGCGCCTTGGGGGAGACGGTCGCGTTGCTGATCATCTTGCGGGGAACCCAGGCGGCCTTTGGTTGGTCGCTGTTCGACGGTGGCTCCACCGTCGCCACCAAAATCGCGGGGGCGGCTGCCCAATTCAACGACCAGTACAAGGCTGGCGCGTACATCGCCGCGGGGCTGGCGCTCTTCGTGCTCACCTTCGTGGTCGACGCACTGGCCCGTGGCGCCGCCGCCGGACTCAGATGGGGCGGCCGATGACCTCGATGCTGGACCGCCCGCTCAAGCCGCGCACGTTCTCCCGGCCGAGCCGGCGCCGCCGGGTCACCGATCGCCTTGCCTTGGCGCTGGTTTCGCTGTCGATGGCGATCGCGGTGACGCCCTTGCTGTTGGTGTTGCACTCGGTCATCGCCAAGGGCTTCGCGGCCGTCGCGTCGACCGCTTGGTGGACGCACTCGCAGGCGGGGATGACCGCCTTCGTGGCCGGCGGTGGCGCGTATCACGCGATCGTGGGCACGGTGTTGCAGGGATCGGTATGCGCGCTGATCGCCATCCCGATCGGCCTGATGCTCGGCATCTATCTCGCCGAATACGGGGGCGGTACCCCGCTGGGCAGGCTGGCCACGTTCATGGTGGACATCCTCAGTGGGGTGCCCTCAATCGTGGCGGCCCTGTTCGTCTACGCGCTGTTCGTGGCGACGCTGGGTCTTCCACGCTCGGAGCTCGCGGCGTCCCTCGCGCTGGTCCTGTTGATGCTTCCGGTGATCGTGCGAGCCACCGAGGAGATGCTGCGGATCGTCCCGCTGGATCTTCGTGAGGCGAGTTACGCGCTGGGCATCACGAAGTGGAAGACAATTGTCAGCGTCGTGCTCCCCACCGGGATCTCCGGCATCATCACCGGCATCATGCTGGCGGTGGCCAGGGTGATGGGCGAGACGGCGCCGCTGCTGGTCCTCGTCGGCTATGCGCAGTCGATGAACTTCGACATCTTCGGCGGGTTCATGGGAACGCTACCTGGCATGATGTACAACCAGACCAGTGCCGGTGCCGGCGTCAACCCCGTCCCCACGGATCGGTTGTGGGGTGCCGCCCTAACCCTCATCCTGGTGATCGCCACCATCAACATCGGGGCCCGAGTACTAGCGAAATTCGCTGGCGCCAACAAGTCATAGGCAGGAGCACTAAGTGGCCAAGCGGTTGGACCTCAAAGCCGTCAACATCTACTACGGTTCGTTCCACGCGGTGGCGGATGTGACGCTGTCGATCCTCCCCCGCAGTGTGACGGCGTTCATCGGCCCGTCGGGTTGCGGGAAGACGACGGTGCTGCGCACGCTGAACAGGATGCATGAGGTGGTGCCCGGCGGCCGGGTGGAGGGCAGCGTGCTCCTCGACGACGAGGACATCTACGGTGCGGGGGTGGACCCGGTCGGGGTGCGCCGGGCGATCGGGATGGTGTTCCAGCGACCGAACCCGTTCCCCGCCATGTCGATTCGCGACAACGTGGTAGCCGGTTTGAAGCTGCAGGGCGTGCGCAATCGCAAGGTGCTCGACGAGACGGCCGAATACTCGCTGCGCGGCGCCAACCTGTGGGACGAGGTCAAAGACCGGATGGACAGGCCCGGCGGCGGCCTGTCCGGGGGCCAGCAGCAGCGCCTGTGCATCGCGCGGGCGATCGCCGTGCAACCCGACGTGCTGCTGATGGACGAGCCGTGCTCCGCGCTGGACCCGATCTCGACGATGGCCATCGAGGAGCTGATCAGCGAGCTCAAGCAGGACTACACCATCGTCATCGTCACCCACAACATGCAGCAGGCGGCCCGGGTCAGCGACTACACGGCCTTCTTCAACCTGGAAGCCGTCGGAAAGCCGGGGCGGTTGGTCGAGGTCGACGACACGGAGAAGATCTTCTCCAACCCCAGCCAGAAGGCGACCGAGGACTACATCTCCGGCCGCTTCGGCTAGCTGTACGTGCCTTTGCTCACTGCGAGGCGGGGTTGGCTTCCTCGTCGGGCAGTTTGCCGGTCGCCTGGAAGATGACCCGCTTCGCCACTTCGACGGCGTGGTCGGCGAATCGCTCGTAGAACCGGCCCAGCAGCGTCACGTCGACGGCGGCCGCCACACCGTACTTCCATTCGCGGTCCATCAGCACCGAGAACAGGTGGCGGTGCAGGTCGTCCATCGCGTCGTCCTCTTCGCGGATCCGGGCGGCTTTCTCCGGGTCGCGCGACATCACCACCTCTTGCGCGCTGTTGCCCAATTCGACTGCGACTCTGCCCATTTCGGCGAAGTAGCCGTTGACTTCCTCTGGCAGCGCGTGTTGGGGGTGCCGGCGGCGGGCGATCTTCGCGACGTGCAGGGCCAGCGCTCCCATCCGGTCGATGTCGGCCACCATCTGAATGGCGCTCACGATCGACCTCAGATCACCGGCGACCGGCGCCTGCAACGCCAGCAGCACGAACGCGCTTTCTTCGGCCTGGGCGCTCAGCGTGGCGATCTTCTCGTGATCCGAGATCACCTGTTCAGCCAGCACCAGATCCGCTTGCAGCAAGGCTTGGGTGGCCCGCTCCATGGCGATGCCCGCCAGCCCGCACATCTCGCCGAGCCGCTCGGACAACTCCGAGAGCTGCTCATGGTAGGCGGTCCGCATATCGTCAAGCCTACGTTCTCGGCGCCGGAAAAGGGCGGCGCAGCGGCACCAAATGCGGTTATTCGCAGGTGGTGTCGGCGGCGTTGGTGACGGTCAGGTCTTCGGGCAGCTTGGCCGGGGTGCTGCCGGAGCCGCGTTCGATCTGCAAGCTGATCGACGAGCCGCTCGGCTGGGGTGTGGCGACCGTCTTGAAGTCGGGACCGAGCACCACCTGAACGACCTGTCCATAGCCGGAGACCCGCTGGACTTTCGCATTGGCGAACGACGAGGCCACGGTCGCCGCGGCCTGCTCGTTGCCGGGCGAGAACAACACCGTCGTCGTGTTCACCGCACTCGGATAGTCGTCCGGCGTCATCACGTTGAAGCCGTCCCGCTTGAGCTGGCTGGTGGCGGTGGCCGCGAGGCCGCTTTGCGTCGTGGCGTTGGAGACCCGCACCGTGACGTCGCCCGGCGCGGTGGTGGTGACCTGCTCGTGTCGAGCCTCGGGAGCCGGCGCGGGGGCCGGCGCCTGCTTGGTGGCGGGCGCCTTGGCCTGCGCCGATTTGTCGTCGGAGGGCCCGAGATTCTTTGCGTTCTGGTCGTTTTCCTCGGGTAGCGGATCGTCGTTGATGATGGCGTCGAACAGCGCGCGCATATCGCTCATCCGCGGCGGCTCGTCGCCGTTCTGGTCGGTGATGCCGGTCGGCACCGTCACGAACGTGACGTGTCCGGCCGCCATCCCCTGCAGCGACTGTCCGAGCTGGATCAGGTCCTTCGACTGCACGTTGTCGACGACGGTGTCGCTGATGAACATGTTGACGACGTTGTTGAGCTTGTTGAGGTCGAGCAACGTGTCCTCTGAGATCAGCGACCGCAGCAGCGACGACAAGAACAGCTGCTGGCGTTTGATGCGGCCGTAGTCCCCGTTCGTTTCGGTGGTGACCTGCCGGGCTCGCACATAGTTCAGCGCGGTCGGGCCGTCCAGCACCTGACGGCCGCCGTGTTCGAGGACCGTGCCCAGCTCGTAGTCGTGCAGCGCGGTTTTCGAGCAGACCTCGACACCGCCCAGGGCGTCGACCATCTTGGCGAACCCGGCGAAGTCGACGGCGATGAAGCGGTTGATGCTCAGACCGGACAGCTTCTGGATTTCCTTCACCAGACATTTCGGGCCGCCGAAGGCGAACGCCGAGTTCAGCTTGGTCTCGGTGTAGACCATCTTCGGACCCCAGGTCTTGGTCTTCTCGTCGTAGAGGGGCCCGTACTTACCGGTGTTCGGGTTCCACGCCTCGCATTGCATCGGGGTGATCGCCAGGTCGCGCGGGAACGACACCGCCACCACGCGCTTGCGGTTGGCGGGAATGTTGACCAGCATCACGGTGTCCGAACGGGCGCCGTCGGCGTCGTCGGTGCTTCCGGCGCCCATGTTGGCGTTGTCCCCGGCGCGCGAATCGAGGCCGACGATCAAGAAGTCTTCGTCCCCGTACTGCCCGCCCGGGTCACGGATGTCGCTGGAGTGCGGGTCGAGCGCGCTGATGGTGTTGAGCCGGGCGTTCTTCGACGTGCTCCATTGCCACGCGCCGCCGGTCATGGCGATGGCGAGCACGGCGAGCAGGGCCGCGACCGACCGCCCGGCCAGCAGCATCGGCCGGCGCCGGTGCCGCGCGTTGCGCTCGTCAGCGCCGGCAGCCCCGTCGGATGCGGACCCGCCGTTTTGGTGGTCGGCGGCCCCGAGGTCGGGGAGCTCCGTGACCAGATCGAGTGAGTAGGCCAGGTCCTCGATGACCTGGGTTTCCCTCAGCTCGACCGGCAGCTCGGAGTCGGCCTCGGCGGATTCGACCTCCGGCTCCGCACGGCGGTGAGTGGACCGGCCCGTCGATGGGGCACCGAGTTTCGCGATCAGATCTGCGACGCTGACGCCGCCACCCGTGTGGCATCCGGATCCCTCGTCACCGGCCGCTTGAGGCTCGACGCGTTCGACGGGTTCGATGGTGATGTCGGGCTGCCACAAATGAAGGCTGTAGTCGGACGGCGGCTCCGAGAACCGTTCCCACGGGGCGGCGCCCAGCGCCGTGCGCCGAGTGTCGGGAGTGGCGTCGCCCTCGGCGTCACTCATGTCCTACCGGCCTCCGAAGCTCTGATGCGGATCTCAGCCCGTCCGTGCGCGGTGACGTCCCAGTGCCTGACGTTGTCAGCGCTGCGGCTCGTGCCACCCGGGGGTCGCACCCCTTTGTCGCGCCCAGGCGGCGGCGCGTTACCGACCCGCCCCAGGAACGCGCACTGCGGCAAGGTCCACATCGTACTGAGTTATCGGCCCGGATGCGATTTCGAGCGGTCGGTCAGCCGCCGGAGTGCATCACGTCGGCGCCGGCCGGAACGGTGCAGTCGTCGGGGTCGGTCAGCCAGCCTTCGGGCAGCGACACCCGTGCCGGGGAGCCCTGTCGGCCGCGTGGGCCGCTGGCCGCGTCCGGGAAGGGGACCGTGCCGTCCAATTGGCTTAGCAGCGAATCGAGTTCGCGCAGCGTCTTGACCATCGCCAGCGCCCGGCGCAACTCGGATCCGGCCGGAAAACCGTGCAGGTACCAGCCGATGTGCTTGCGGATGTCGCGCATGCCTTTGTCCTCGCCGAAGTGCGCGGCCAGCAACTGGCCGTGCCGGCGGACGATGTCGGCGACCTCGCCCAGCGTGGGCGGGGTGGGGGCCGGGCTGTCGGTGAACGCGGCCGAGAGTTCGGCGAAAAGCCAGGGCCGGCCCAGGCAGCCGCGGCCGATCACAACGCCGTCGCATCCGGTGGTGGCCATCATCGTCAGGGCGTCGCTGGCGTCGTAGATGTCGCCGTTGCCCAGCACCGGGATCGTCCGCACGTGCTGCTTGAGCAGGGCGATCTGGTCCCAATCGGCGGTGCCGGAGTAGCGCTGCGCGGCCGTGCGGGCGTGCAACGCGACCGCGGCGGCGCCTTCGGCTTCGGCGATGCGGCCGGCGTCGAGGTGCGTGTGGTGCTCGTCGTCGATGCCGACGCGGAACTTGACGGTCACCGGAATTCCGGAACCTTCGGTCGCGCGTACGGCCGCCGCCACGATCTGGCCGAACAGTCGTCGCTTGTACGGCAGCGCCGCCCCGCCGCCGCGCTTGGTGACCTTGGGCACCGGGCAGCCGAAGTTCATGTCGATGTGGTCGGCCAGGCCCTCGTCGGCGATCATCTTGGCGGCCGCGTACGTGGTCGCCGGATCGACGGTGTAGAGCTGCAGCGAGCGCGGTGACTCGTCCGGCGCGAACGTCGTCATGTGCATGGTGACCGGGTGGCGTTCGACGAGCGCGCGCGCCGTCACCATCTCACAGACGTACAGCCCGCTGACCGTGCCGACCTTGGATTGCTCCAGCTCACGGCACAGCGTGCGGAATGCAACGTTGGTCACGCCTGCCATCGGGGCCAGCACCACCGGGCTGGCGAGCGTGATCGGACCGATGCGCAAGGCCGCTACCGGCGGCTCATAGCCAGTTTGCCGGCGGTCTGGTGCAGCTCGAATGCGGTGGTCCGCTTGCCGGTGCGGGCCTCCCGATCGAGCTGGCGCTGCTTGGATATCTCGAACTTGTCGCAGGCCTGCTCGAGTTCCTTGATCAGCAGTGCGAGGTCGTCACGCATCGCCGCCGCCTCACCGGTGAAGTCCTCGCGCTCGAAGATGCGCCACTTCTTCAGCACCGGCATGACCACGTCTTCGAGGTGGATGCGGGGGTCATAGACCCCCCCGACGGCGATGAACACGGCCTTACGCCGGAACTCCGGGACCTGATAGCCAGGCATCTGGAAATTGCGCAGCACCTTGTGTAGCTCTTTCATCGCCTGATTAGGTGCAATCTCAAACCCGGCCTCGCTGACATCGCGGTAGAAGATCATGTGCAGGTTCTCGTCGGCCGAGATCTTGGCCAGCAGCTGGTCGGCGACAGTCTCGTTGCAGGCCTTGCCCGTGTTGCGGTGCGAGATCCGGGTGGCCAGCTCCTGGAACGTCACGTAGATGACAGAGTCGAACAGGCTCTCGGCGAACAGATCGGCCCGCACCTGTTGGTTCTGGCCCGGGCTGAAGCCCCGGTTGACCACCTCGATTCGCAGCTTCTCCAGCTCGACCGGGTCGACCGCGCGGGTCACGACCAGGTAGTCGCGCAGCGCGATCCCGTGTCGGTTCTCCTCGGCGGTCCACCGGTTGACCCACTGGCCCCAGGCGCCGTCCAGGCCGAAGTTCATCGCGATCTCGCGGTGGTATGACGGCAGGTTGTCTTCTGTCATCAGGTTCTGCACCATCGCCACCTGGGCGAGGTCGGAGAGCTTGCTCTCCTCGGGATGCCAGTCCTGCCCGCCCAGCGCGTAGAAGTTCTTGCCGTCCGACCACGGGATGTAGTCGTGCGGGTTCCAGTCCTTGTGCATGCTCTCGTGCCGGTTGAGGCACTTCTCGACCACCGGTTCGAGCTCATGTAGCAGCTGTAGGTTTGTCAGCTCGGCTGACATACGGCCTCCAGTTATCTGTGTCGACGGGTAGCAGTCAATATATCTGTGTACATCAGTAGCATCAAGCTGCCTCGCCGCGCGCCGCGCAACGGATAAATGCCACCGTTCTCGGGGTTTGCCGCTATGGCGCGCCCGGTAAACAGGTGGTTGGTCTACCCCAGGTCCGGGGCGGGAACGTACGGGGCCGCCGTCACGTAGAGCATGTTGACGCAGTAGTCGATGAACTGTTTGCGCGTCGCGCCGAGCTGTCCGTTCAGGTACGCGGTGAACAGGCTCGACAGCCCGCCGACCAGGCTGGTGGCGATCATCTTCTGCAGCACCGGATCGGCGATCCGGGACAGTTTGCGCTGCAGCAGTTCGATGAAGTTGGGCATCCACTCGGCGCCCGAGCGGGTCAGTATCGGCTCGACCGCCGGCGCCAGCAACAGCACACGCCCGCGGACCGGGTCGTCGACCATCAGCTCGACAAACTTTTCGACGGCGTCCCGCGGGGTATTCGCCGACGTGAGCGTGGTCATGGCGCGCGTGCACACGTCGTCGTAGACCGCGCGCACGAACTCGTCACGGTCCGAAAAGCTTTCGTAGAAGTAGCGTTCGGTCAGCGCGGCCTTGCGGCACACCGCACGCACCGTCAGCGCCGGTCGGATGTCGCCGCCGAGCAATTGCACGCCGGCGGCGATGAGGTTGTCGCGACGGAGGGCGAGGCGATCCTCTAAGGGGACGCCGGTCCAACGGCCCCGTCGTTGACCGGACTGCACATCGCTCCTAAGCTTGAAAATGACAACGCATGTAGTCAGTTTTGCAGATACCTACAGGAATCCAATAGTGACTCAACATACGTCCGGAACCCGCCCGCCGACCAGCGACGCCGCAAGCGGCTGTTCGGCCACTACCGCCGGGACCGATCTGCCGGGCGGCGTGGCCGGCGGCTGCCCGGTCTCGCCGCTGGGCTACGACGCGCCACCGATGCCGCTGGGCCCCGAGTCGCTGACGTGGCGGTATTTCGGGGACTGGCGCGGGATGCTGCAGGGCCCGTGGGCGGGCTCCATGCAGAACATGCATCCGCAGCTCGGCGCGGCCGTCATCGACCACTCGACGTTCTTCCGGGAACGGTGGCAACGCCTGCTGCGCTCCTTGTATCCGATCGGTGGCGTCGTCTTCGACGGTGACCGCGCCCCGGTCACCGGCAGTGAGGTGCGCGACTACCACACCGACATCAAGGGGGTCGACGAACAAGGCCGCCGGTACCACGCGTTGAACCCCGACGTCTTCTATTGGGCCCACGCCACTTTCTTCGTCGGCACCATTCACGTGGCCGAGCGGTTCTGCGGCGGGCTGACCGAAGCGCAGAAACGCCAATTGTTCAACGAACACGTCGACTGGTACCGGATGTACGGGATGAGCATGCGGCCCGTCCCGGCGTCGTGGGAGGAATTCCAGGTCTACTGGGACCACATGTGCCGCAACGTGCTTGAAGACAACTTCGCCGCCCGCGCCGTGCTCGACCTCACCGAGCTGCCGAAACCCCCGTTTGCGCAATGGCTTCCGGACTGGTTGTGGGCCGCCCAGCGGAAACTTCTCGCGCCGTTCTTCGTCTGGGTGACCGTGGGTCTGTACGACCCCCCGGTGCGCGAGTTGATGGGCTACCGGTGGTCGGGACGCGACGAGTGGCTGCATCGCCGCTTCGGCGACGTCGTTCGCGCGGTGTTCGCCTTCGTGCCGAGCCGGTTCCGCAAGCACCCGCGGGCCCGGGCGGGCTTCGACCGCGCCGCCGGGCGTATCCCGGCCGACACGCCGCTGGTGCACACGCCGGCGCGTAACCTGCCGCCCGTGGACGAGCGCGGCGAGCCAAAGCATTACTGCCCGGCGGTCTCCTGAGCCGGCGCGCCCGCGCTACGCGTGGGGGTGGCCGTGCACGTCCTCCAGCCCCGCCTGATGCACGTGCTGATGGCTGTGCTCGGTGCCGTCGGCGTGGTGGTGGGCGTGTTCGTGCTCGACGTGGTCGTGTTCGTGCGCGGTGTGCGCGTGCGCGTGGGTGACGTCACCGTGCTCGTGTTCGTGCGCGTGGGGCGCGTCGTCGGCGTGTTGCTCGGTCATGGGTGCCGCCTCCTTGGGTGAAACGCGCTGTGTGGGTTCATTTTTCACTTGGCGGCGCAGTGTCCCCGATTCGGCGGGGCCCCGATTCGCCGACGGCTTTCAGTCCGCCATCCCTGAGGTGATGGCCGGGCACGCCCGGACCTGCGTGTTCGGCGTTGAAGACCGCGTCCATGACGAGCTGGCGAACGTGGTCGTTCTCCAGGCTGTAGAAGATCGTGGTGCCGTCCCGGCGGGTGCGGACCAGGCGCGCCATCCGCAGCTTGGCCAGGTGCTGGGAGACCGACGGCGCCGGCTTGCCCACGTGCTCGGCGAGTTCGTTGACCGACATCTCCCGGTCGGTCAGCGACCACAGCACCTGCACCCGGGTGGCGTCGGCCAGCATGCGGAACACCTCGACCACCAGGCTCACCTGATGATCCGGCAGCCGGTCTGCGCTATTACCTGCATGCATACGCAAACAATATTCAAGGGACGCGCCGCTGCCAACGGATACGGTCAGGGCGAGGGGACGACCGTAGACCGGGGCTCGCCGCCGTTGCGTTCGTTCCAGAACCGATAGACGTCCACCGCGTCGTCGCGGGGTTGGTAACACATGGGCAGGCGCCGCTGGTCCCAGGCCTTCGCGAACTCGTCATAGAAGGTGGACACCTCGAAGTACTTGCGGTCGTCGAGGTAGTACCGCTCGTAGGCCTCGCGGGTGATCAGAAAGATCACTTCCCGGGGAGAGCAGTAGTACAGCGATCCCAGGCACATCGGACACGGGTGCGCCATCACGTAGATCGTCGCGTCGACGAGGTGCTCGGTGCCCAGCTTCATGCACGCCTCACGGATCGCCAGGATCTCCGCATGCGCGGTCGGGTCGTTCGTCTGGGCCACCCGGTTGGCGCTCTCGGCGAGAATCTCACCGTCTTTGACGATCACCGTCGCAAACGGGCGACCACCCTCCGCGACGTTTCGGCGGGCCAGCTCGATCGTCCGCTGGGCGAAGTCGGTCACAGCTCGCAGGGTAGTCGCGCGAGGGTTCGGAACCGGCGCTGTGATACTGACTAGATCGTCTATGCAATTTGTGATCGGGATGAGGGAGCACCATGGCGCGCACCGATCGTGATCGTTGGGATCTGGCGACCAGCGTGGGGGCGACGGCGACCATGGTCGCCGCCCAGCGGGCCCTGTCGTCGGACGCGAAGTTGGTCGACGATCCGTACGCGGCCCCGCTGGTGCGCGCCGTCGGAATCGACGTCTACGTCCGGCTGGTCAACGGCGACATCCCCACCGGCGGGGCTCTCGAGTTCGACCCGAACCGAATGGCGCGGGGGATGGCTTGCCGCACAAGGTTTTACGATGACGTCTTCCTGGACGCGACGCGCCATGGCATCTCGCAGGCGGTGATCCTCGCGTCGGGGCTGGACGCGCGCGCCTACCGCCTGCCGTGGCCGGCGGGCACCGTCGTCTACGAGGTGGACATGCCGGAGGTGATCGAGTTCAAGACCCTGACCCTCGAGGGTCTGGGCGCCGAGCCGACGGCCGAGCGGCGCACCGTCGCCGTCGACCTGCGCGACGACTGGGCCACGGCGCTGCGCGACGCCGGCTTCGACCCGCGGGCGCCGTCGGCGTGGAGCGCCGAGGGCTTGTTGGTGTACCTGCCGGAGGAGGCCCAGGACGCGCTGTTCGACAACATCACCACGCTGAGCGCCCCGGGCAGCCGGCTGGCCTTCGACTTCGTGCCGGACACCGCCGTCTTCGCCGACCCGCGGTGGCGGGCGCACCACGACCGGATGAGCGAGCTCGGGTTCGAGGTCGACTTCAACGACCTCGTCTACCACGGCGAGCGCAGCCACATCGTCGACCACCTCAGCCGGCGGGGGTGGCGAACGTCGTCGCAAACCGTCGCGGAACTGCATGCCGCCAACGGCTTCGCCTACGCCGACGACGAGGTGGCCCAGGCATTCGCCGATGTGACCTACAGCAGCGCGGTGCTCGGGTGATGAGCGCCGCTCTGCCGAGGCCAACACGCGTCGGTGCCCCCACTAGGACTCGAACCTAGGACCTGCGGATTAAAAGTCCGTAGCTCTACCAACTGAGCTATAGGGGCTGCGGACATTCAGGATACTTGGGCCCAAAGCGCGGCTCGTTTGAGGATTGGGCCCGCGGTGACCTAAGCTGACGTGGCTCCTAACGAAACCTCGTTGCGAGTACCCCGGAGTGATTCGGTTCTGGCCCCCATCGTCTAGTGGCCTAGGACGCCGCCCTTTCACGGCGGTAGCACGGGTTCGAATCCCGTTGGGGGTACGCGACGCGGTGACGCGGAGCAGCAGCAAGGCCCTGTGGCGCAGTTGGTTAGCGCGCCGCCCTGTCACGGCGGAGGTCGCGGGTTCGAGTCCCGTCAGGGTCGCCGATTCGGCGAGGCACTTCATGCCTTCCGGCCAGGTAGCTCAGTCGGTACGAGCGTCCGCCTGAAAAGCGGAAGGTCGGCGGTTCGATCCCGCCCCTGGCCACCATTCTTTACCTGCATTGACGCGGTGACAGCACTCTATGGATGGTCGGTCTTGTCCGGTTCCTGTCCGTTCGCCTTGCTTTGGGCGACGTCGCGGAGCCGGTCGAGGTTTGTGGCGACGTGGTCGAGTTCGTCCGAATAGAGGTCGCTATAGATATTCGCGGTGACGGTCGGCGTCGAGTGGCCCATGGTTTTTTGGACGTAGCGGAGGTCAGCGCCGGAGGCCCGGGCCAGGCTGGCGTAGGTGTGGCGTAGGTCGTGGATGGTTAACGGCGCCAATTTGGTTTTCTTGAGGGCTTTGTTCCAGTGCGTGTGTCGGCGCCAGTTGTTTGATCTGAGGAAGCCGCCGTTTGGTGAGGTGATGGCTTGTTCTGTAGGCGCGCGGCCGGCGATTCGCGGCTTGAGTGCGTCGATGACGATCTGAGGGAGTGGGACAGTTCGCACGGCTGCGCGAGTCTTTGGTGGCCCGACGATGATCCGGCCTTCCACCTCTGGCGCGGCCCGGCGGACGTAGAGCCGGCGCGCCACGAGGTCGACATCACCGACGCGCAATCCGACGAGTTCGGACCAGCGCAGGCCGGTGAAGGCCAGGATGGTGACAATGTCGCCTTGGTCGCCGCATGCGGCCGCGAGCGAGGCTACTTCCGTAGTGGTGAGGTAGCGGTGGCGTTCTCGGGCTGGAATCCGCCCCGCCGATACGCCCTGAGCCGGGTTGGTGTGGATTCGGCCGTCCTCGCGGGCCATTTCGAGGATGGACCGCAGGAGTCGAAGGGTGGCGAGTTTGGCCCACGGCCCGACGGTGAGGCTATCGATGAATTGCTGGATATCTTTGCGGCTGATCTCATCGAGCGGGACATGGCCGAAGCGCGGGCTAATCCGGAGTTCCCAATGCTGGCTGTAGCCGCTCCACGTCTTGGGTGAAACGGCCGGGCGCTTCGACGCGCGATATTGAGTCCAGACGCCGGAAAGGTTCACCCGACCAAGCCGAGGATCGAAGCGCCTGGCGCCGATCGCTGCTTCGCCGTCACGCTCAGCCTTGAAGGCCCGTGCTTCGCGCAGGCTGGCAAACGTCGATGACGTTTCCACCCATCCCGACGGCGCGTCTGGGTCCCGCACCAGATAGCGCACTTGATAGCGCGCCTGGCCGGCTGAATTGATCCGCTTTCGGATACCGCGGGGTACCGATCCTGCCACTTAGCGACGCACCTGGCGGAGCCACGCGCGGACTTCCGCTGCGTCCCAGCGTCTTACCCGGTCCGAGAGCGTGTAGCACGGCGGTCCGATTTCTGCGCCGTGTTCGCGCATCGCGCCCCATCGGCTCACGGTCGCGGCCGAGACGCCGAGCAGCTCGGCCACCTGCTCTGCTGTCAGCAGCTCCGGGAAGGTAGCGGTAACGGTGGCCGCGGTGCTGATGCCGAGAGTTGCCATGCTGATGTCCTCAGTTCTCCGCCGGACCTTGGTAGCTTTGCGTAGTCAGCCCGTATTCGTTTGCAACTGAATGGATTAACGAGTCAGGCCAGTAGTTGGCGCGGACTCGCACCATTGATCCGTCTTCGTCGATGACGTATCCGGTGCCAGGTTCATTTGGGTCGATGCGGTGTGCGGGCGCGGCATCGGCGAGGCCATCACCCAGAACCATCGCGACCTCGTCGCGTGAACGTAGCCGAAGTGCAACGGTTTGGGTGAATAGTCCGCGCATGGGCAGGATCTCCTTGCGTGGGTCCTGCATGAAGGCAGCGACGACGATTCCGACAGCTCTGCCCTTTGTCAGAATGCGTGAAAGCGAGGCTGCAACTTGCTTTTTGATGGCGGCGTCTGTCATGTAGGCGGTCAGACCGGCCAATTCGTCGATGAGCAGAACCACGAGCGGCTCGGCGGTGCTGGGTGTGTGCGAACGCGCTCGGCCGGCCATCCTGCGTCCGCGGCTATCCAGCAGTTCCTCTAACTTGGTCAGCAGGCTGGCGGCCTCGGCCTCGGTCGTCGCGACTTTGGTGAATAGCGCGGAGCCGACTGATACTTCGATCCCGTACTTGAGGTCTACCGCGAAAAGCCGCACAGTCCCTGACCTCACGGCCGGAGCTAATCCGCCTGCGATGCCCCAGAAAATGGAACCCTTGCCCGCCCCTGAGCACCCGACAGTCAGGGTGTGCAAGCCAGCGACACGGAGAATCCAGGCCGACCCGTTCTCGCGCCGACCGATCTCAACGGCCTTCGCCGCGGAAGTGATGGGCTGGCTAGCAGTTTGAACGGTCGACAGCTGTTGCTGCATAACGAATTCCATCCTGACCGTGCCGGGCGCGACCACCGTCGAGCGGGCGGAATGTGCCCCGACGGCGTCACGGATTGCGGGCACCGAATTCTCCAGGTCATCCACCGTCTGGCCGGTCCGTGTGCGGACGGACACTCGCAAGCAGTCGCCGGACATGCTCGCCCCGAGAAGGCGAGGATGAGTCCAGACGGTCGTCGTCTTGCTCCTACCCTGTGAATCCGTGCGGGTGACGCGCTCCGAAGTGGACAACCCGCAAGCCTTGGCAACTCGCGGCCAGGAAATCAACGCCCATAGCAGCCATCGGGCCTGGCGCGCAGGTGTTGCAACGTGACGCCCAAACGCGGCGGGCGAACGCAGTCTCCAAACGACGAGTGAAAGCGTGACCACGCCGGTCATCGCGATGAGCCACGTGGCGCCGACCGCCAGTAGGTGGGTGAGGTCTAGGAGGTCCATCCCGGCGTCGGGATCTGGAATCGAATATGGATCGCTAGGTGCTACGGGGTCGTACGGGCTCATGCTGATGCCCGGTCTGTCGCCGTGGACGCCGCCTTGCCGGTGTCGGCAGTCATGCCCGATGCCCGAAACGACCATGCGATGCGGCCAGATTCGCTTGAACGGTCGACGTACGGCAATACGCACAGCTCTTCGAAAATGACTGGCGTGAAGGGCATTCCGGCACTGTTCGGCGGGCACACAGGCTGCTTGGGCGTTGCGAACTTGACGGTGAGGGTTCGGGCTCGCTTGCTAGCGGCCGGGTCACCGTCGAGGACTTCGACCTGCCACAAGGGAGCGCCTGAGTCTCGATCAGTCGCTTGAACCTTGTTGTCCTTCGTTGACCGTTCGTAGTCGATCACCGCCGTAACGTCGGACACCACGAACGCTCGGTGTGGGAATACCTGCTGGTGGGACACCTTCAGCCATTTCGGAACAGACATTGTGGACCTTTCACGAGAACTGCTCTAGACAAGTTAAGGTTACATAGTCGTCTAGAGGAGTGCAACGGTCGGAGCTCGACAGGTCGGAACACTTTGGGCTCAGCGGGCCGGAAACTCGTATTCGAGCAGGTAGGCCGAGGCGACTTTCACGGTGTCGCAAACCTCAACCGCCACCTTGTTCGCGTCGTAGGCGGTTCGCAGCACAGTCAGTACGGGAACGCCAGGCTCAAGTTCCAGCTGCCGCCGTTCCTCGGGAGTGGGCATCCGAGCTCCGACTTCCTCGGTGAACCGGCCGAGAACATGGCCGTTCTCTTCCAAGCGGGCGTAAATACCACCTGGCCCCGTGTCCACCTGCTCGATCTGCGTACCTTCAGCGAAAGCTGCTGGGATGAAGGAGACCGCCGTCTCAACAGGCCGGCCGTTCGCTAGGTACCGTCTCGATCGCACGACCACATCGTCATTGGGCGAGACTCTAAGTCGCTCCGCTACAAAGGAATTCGGCTTTTGACGATTCACGACGATATTGTCGACTTGCGGAGAGTAACCGGATTTTTCCGCCTCCACTGTGAACGCCGCCTTGCCTTCCGCGCGGTGCTTTCGCGCGAATCGATCTGACGCCAGTCTGTGAATCGGCGCCGTCGGGCGGACGAACACCCCGCGGCCGTGCTGCGAGATGACCAGTCCCTCGGAACGAAGCTCACGCATGGCTTGCCTTATGGTCATGCGTGCCACGCCGAAATGCTCGATCAATTCCGCCTCGGACGGCAGTCGTTCCCCGGGGGGGAGCTGGTTGTGAATAATCGCTTCTCGCAACATGCCCGCGATCTGCCGATATGGCGGCTTGTCGTCCGCCCGGTCGATCTGTCCAAGTTGCAGCACCCGCTGGCCTTCCCTTACATGTCTAGACGACTAGTCTAGGAAGTCAGTCAACCCCGTGTCACTCGCCGGCATCGAACAATGGAGACCAACGATGGGAAACACGCCAAAGCACTCGGTCAGTGTCGCCGGCATCGTCGTCCGGGACGATGGTCGGGTTCTTGTGATCCGCCGAGACGACAATGGCCACTGGGAAGCCCCCGGTGGCGTACTCGAACTGGGCGAATCCTTCGAGGACGGCGTCCGGCGCGAAGTCCTCGAGGAAACAGGAGTGACGGTGACGGTGGAACGCCTCACCGGCGTCTATAAGAACCTTTCGCATGCGATCGTCGCTCTCGTCTACCGCTGTCGTCCGGCCGACGGGGCTACGTATCCGACTGCAGAAGCGCGCGAAGTTCGCTGGATGACGAGGGAAGAAGCCCGATCAGTGATGAGCCCGGCATTCGCCGTGCGCGTTTTGGATGCATTCGAAGAATGGCCGCAGTCACGCGCGCACGACGGGGTCAACCTCGTACAGGTGTAGCCCTCGTCGGCCTGCTCTCGGCTACCAGCATGTTCGCTGGTCTGATAAACCGTGCAGCCACGATTGGTACTACGCCTCGCGCGCTACGACCGTGTCGTAGAGGCCGAGGTGACTTAACCCTGGGTGGCTGTCGATTCCCGTATAGGACAGCGAGGAGTCCTCGTACCGGCGGAACGCGAAGACAGCTTGGTTCATGTGCGTGCTGTTGAAGACATTGAGTGACACGAGCAGGTGAAAATCGTCCACGGTTAGGCCGGTGACAGCCTTGAACAGCTCGGGCTCCAGTTTCGTAATGACGTCCTTGAGTGTGTTCTCGCGGAAATCGGTTAGGTACATGAAGGCCGGGATGCGAGTCGCAAACTTAATGAGCTTCTCCTGGATCTGTTTGCGCTTCGACTTGTACTCTTTCTCCTCCGCGGTGAGCTCTTTCTTTTCCGCGGCAGTGATCTCCTCGCCTTTGGACTTCTTAGTGTCTTTCACCTTCTCACTCTTGTTGATAACGGTTTCGAACACGTCGCTGCCCAGTGCCCGGAACCCCTCGATTCGCATAATCGCTTCGAGCGCCGCAGGGTTGTCAAGAATCTTGCGTAGGGTTGCATTATCGACGTTGACCAGCAGGGCCGACTCCCATTTGCGGGCCAGCAGCGTTGCCGACGTCCCAGCCATGGCAATATCAAGAATCCCGCCGGCATCCACCTGCGTCATATGGGACCCGTCGTAGGCGAGCACGGGCAGGAAGTTGACGAGTTCCTTGACCGCATCCTCGGGGTTGGTCGCCTCCGGCGAGAGCCCTGCTCCATACCCGGCGATCTGGCGCAGCGCCCGAGTCGGCGCGAAATCAAAGACGAAGCAGACTGGCTTGAGCACTTCTTCTAGGTTCGGGTTATCACCGTTGGGATTCTTGATCGACCACGGTGACTGCACGCGAAACGCGGCCTGGAAGTAGGTCTCCGGCGAATTCAGGTTGCGCAGCATCAAGATTGAGGACCACTGTGCGACCGTGACACCGGTGGTGAGCTTGCCGCAAGACAGGGTGATGGTTTTCGAGTCGTGCCCGTTACCGATGGCCTCGCGCACTGGCGGTAGCGCGGCCAGGCCCACGCCGGCACCCTGGCCGGCCACAGTCAGCACCTCGTAGTCGTGGAAGAAGGTGTTCTGCTTTTCGGCAAGCAAGTTGGCCATGGCATGGCAAGAGGCAACCGAAGGGAGGAACCAGAAGGAGTGGTTCAGGTAAGGCAGGAGGCGCACGTCGGAGTACGGGAATGGCGGCTTCTTGGCGCCGAGCTTGAGGTTGTCGACCTGGGTGGCGGAGTATGCCCCGCGGATGATGTCGAGCCACTTCTGCACCTCGTCCTTGTGCTTGAACTGCGCAGTCGCGCCGACGCCACCGCCAGCGAAGAACTCGTTGAGGTCGAACTCGTCGAACTCACCCTGCGCAGCGATGGCCAGCAGCTCGTCCGGCATCTGGTAGGTGAGGAGTCGCATCTCTGGCAGCGCCCCGTAGGGGTTCCACGAACCGGGATGCTCCTTCACCCATTGCCGTTTCGCGCGTTGTTCGTCGGTGTAGGTCCAGTTGAATATCTGTTCCTCGATGAATTCTCCGGTCGCCAGTGCCCGGAACGGCGTTCCGGAAAGGTAGAGATAAGCCGTCGTGGTGATCGGCAGGAACTCCGTCTCGCTCTCGCCGAGCTCGTCCAGTTCTTCGTTGAATGCATCAAGCTCGGGGTTGTATTCGGTGGCAGCTTCTTTCGCGGCCTCTGATGCGTCCTCACCTTCGAACAGCTCCTGGGCGCTCTCCCGCCAGGCGCCGAAGTGATATTCGTCGAAAACGGCAAGATCCCACTTGGTTTCGTGCAGCCAGGTGTTCTTGGGCTTGATGTTGCCCGATTTGTCTTTGCCCAGCAGGTCCTGGAACGAGCCGAAGTAGACGAGCGGCCGTGACTTGTCCGCAGTAGTGGGGTCGGTGCCGGTTGCTTTGGAAAGGTACTGCCAGCCATCAAAGTCGACGTGCGATTCAAGGTCACTTTGCCAGGCGTCTTCCACTGCTGGCTTGAAGGTCACCACTAGGACCTTGCGGGCTCCGATCTTCTTAGCGAGCTGGTAGGTGGCGAAGGTCTTGCCGAAGCGCATTTTCGCGTTCCACAAGAACCGGGGAACGACCTCGCGGTCCTCATCCCAGATGGATCGAAAGTAGCCATCTGCTTTGTCGACGGCCGCCGCCTGTTCGGGACGCATTGCGAACGTCTCATGGTGGGTGCCGGTGTGCGCCTGTCCGGTTCGCAGCTCGGTGATTGCGGTTGCAACGTCGGGAACCGTGCACTGCACCCATTCGAGCTCGGTGTTGACGAAGCCCTTTACTTTGAGCCGGGCCCGTACCTGATGGTCGGTGAACACCGAGCCGTCGTCGCGTTCCGCTGATTCGTCCAGGTGGATGGTGTAGTTCTTGATCGCCGCGGTCTTAAGTTGCTGCCCAACACGGGTCTTGACGTCTTGGGTTGTCTGGCCGATCTTGAGTAGACCGGTATGGGCGTCGTCCTCTATCGAGTACGCATAGATTCGCAGGCGCGCCTCAGGTTTCTCGGGCAGGAGATCGTCGACGGACTTACTCATCCGACAACTCCATCGGCCGGATCATCGACTCGATGAACGAAATCTCATCGTCCGTCAGCCCGTATTTGGCGTAAAGCTCACTGTCGGTCCAATTACGGTCCCACGACTGCAGGGGAACCCATGAATATGTCGAGTGGGTGGCGTCCTGGGTGATCTTGCGTAGTGACACCAGGAAGCGGAAGAACCTCGTGGCATAGTACGACTTGACGCTCTGCACCTGGTCCTCAGAAGCCAGGTAGAAGAACAGGAAAGACTGGGTGCAAACGGACGGGGACGGAGCGATGAGCGGTGGACCGAGCACGAGGTCGACACCAGACCTTTCCCGCTCTCGACCAGAACCGACCTTCGGGACGAGTAACTTCCACGTGTCGATGAGGTGTTTGCTCTTGGTAACGGCATCCCGGTGAACAAATCCTTGGCCTCGCTTCATCGACCTGATGTAGTAAAGCGCCACGTCACCGGGCTGCCGTACCTCGTGAAAGCCATCGAAGTTGGAGGTCCACCCGAATTCCTTGTCACGAGCCAGGATCGTATTGACCGAGGGCTCGCCCCTCTCGAGGACCTTACGCACGATGGTTAGCGCCCGCGCGTCTCGAACGAGTACATCGAACTCGTTTAGCGACCGCGCCATCGGGCCTACAACTTCCCCTCCCCGAATTGTCGTGATATTGCAGTCGCCATCGTGCGAGGCGTCCCAAAGGAAATAGCATGCGCCGCCGTTGATCCCAACGGACGGAAATACTTCCGCTGCATTGGGGTAATCGACAAGCTCGCGGATGCGGGTGTCTGCAAGCATCGTTTTCCGAAACTCGCCTAGGCCGAGACCGCCGGCCATCCATCTAGAGGGAATGACCATGGTCAGGTACCGAGGCTCAAGCCGTTTCGCTTGCTCTACGAAGTGCTGGTAGATGGGAATGTCCCGAGTGCCGCCGTCCGACTGAAGCTGGTAGGGCGGGTTGCCGATGATGACGTCGAACTGCATGTCTGCTCCAAAGAGCTCGGCGATCCGAGCTTTGATGTCGTCGGTGTGGATGAAGGCGTAGGCGTGGGTCTCTAGGCCCTCACCGCGGTCGAGCGTCTTTTGGCTGGCGCCACAGTAAAAGCACTTCCCGTTGGTCCCCTTTTTTGTTGGATTTCCGTCTTTATCTGCGGTCTCGATAAACTCGGTGGCGCCGATCCAGGTGTGTTCCAACGGTTCAAACCAGATGTTGCCGGTTTCTGTCGTAAACGACTTTGCGATTGAGTATTTCCCATTCGCAGATTTCGAGCAGTAGACACTGCGACGCGCAATCAGGCTGGTTAACTGCGTAATCGCCATACCGTAAACTTGCTTCGTCAGGATGTGGTCAACACGCGCGTGGAGGTCTGGTATTGCTTTCTGCAGTCCGTCGGTGAGTCGGGATGTGATCTCTCGAAGAAATACGCCCGACTTGGTGAAAGGGTCAAGGAAGGTTACCGATTTGTCGGCCCAGACGTTCGCGCCGCCGTTCGCTTCTGCCCAGGCCTCCGCAACAAGGTCGAGCATTTGGTTGGCAACTTTTGGCGGGGTAAACACCTCGTCGTTCGAGAGGTTAGCGATGCAGGTCAGGACATCCGGATTGCGGTTCCGCAAACTGAATGCTGCTTGATCAGTCATCGACTTACTCTTGTCCTGCTATCTCGGCGACAGTTAGCGTGCCGTAGTCCCTCGTCGGTGTAAAGATCTCGTGCTTGCCAGGATCGCTGAATAGTGTGTCCTCCTCGCGAAAGGACGACATCCGCGTCATGGTGTCGAATCGGAAATCGCGCCGGTGGAAGCGCCCCCTCCCCAAATATGACCATTCGGCAAATGTGATCGGGCCCGGGTTACCGCCTCGCGTTGTCATGGATCGGGCATCACCGTGGACTATGTTCGCGGTCAGAACTGCGCTCGCCGCGGCGTAGAAGAGCTCCCCCTCGACGACGCCAAGGTCGTCGACGAAGATCTCAAGCAAGTTGTCGCGGCATTCGGCGACGTTGTCGTCAAGTAGTTCGATGCCGTAGATGCACATGAGGGCCAACAGAGCCTGGTGGCGCCATTCGAAGTCGCTCTGGCCGTACCGAGCGTGGACCGTCCTGAGCTTGCGCTTAAGCACCGGGACCAGGAAGTTGCCCGAGCCGCACCCCGGTTCGAGAAATCGAGCGTCGATTCTTTCCGACTCGGCCTTCACTAGATCAAGCATCGCGTCGACCGTTCGGGGGGGAGTGAACACCTCACCGTGGTCTGCCACGCGCTCCTTCGACCTCACCAAGTTCACAGCGTGAGCCTAATCAGTCGAGACACTGGGCGGGGGCGCCACGACGAAAGTCGGCGCACGTCAGTGGGAGTGGCACCTTTCGTCTGAGGCGGGTCTCCGCGTCTCAGATGCGCTCAGCGCGAGCTCGGGCGGCCTTGTGAATTGCGGCCAGGAACGGCGCGTCCTCTTTTTGGACCGAAGGAGCCAGCTGTTCGTAGGGACGGATCGACTCATGGTCGGGTTCGTTGCGGGACATCCATGCCGACCAGGCGTCGTGCACGTCAGCGGCCTGCGTGCCTTCACCCTTGGCGCGCATAAGGACGGCGTAGAGGACGAACAGGTCGCCAGAGTCCTCGGGTACGCCGGTGCTCGCGGGTAGGCAGCTCCGGATCAGCTCAGCGTCAGCATCGAGGTAACTCATGCCACCAGTCTGCCGACCAAGAGCGCGATGTACAGCAAACCGAAGACGACCGGCACAATGCGCTCGACACCGCCCAGTTCACGCAAGGCCTTGCCAAGCCGTGCGCGGCGGCTGGTGGCGACGTCAGCAGGCATCAGCTCCTTCCACTCATCGATGTATGGCTTTACCGGAAGGTGCTCGTCCTCGATCTTGTTAATCACCGCGAATTTGGCGGAGTTGAGCCTCCGGTAGGCGCGGAGAAGGAGCCACCAGCACACGGACACGGCGACACCAGCCACGCACACCGCGATAAACCGCAGGGTGGAATCCGGCTGCGTGGTAGACAACCCGACCACCGCGACCAGGGTGGTATTGACGGTGAGAAAGAAGGCATTGGCCAACGCCCGCCGGGCCGAGACACGGTCCGCCATCTCAACGGCCAGCTTGTAGATGTCCAGGACCCGCGGGTCGGGCAGTGCGTCAGCTGGTTCACTCATCGCGCGCCGTTCACAAGTTTCTTGAGGTTCTCCCAGGTCCAGTCGTACATCTTGTCCGTCGTCCTCGCCGTCGTCGGACGGGTTGAGCCTTGCTGGTATCCGGCGAGGAGGAAGTAGTCCACTGCCTCCCCCTGGGCGATGCCGAGCTCAACGCCAACACCCGTCGCAAGGTGGGTGTTCTTGCCGCACAGGACAATCACCAGCCCGCTCGCACGGATGCGGCGCCGTGCCTCTTCGCGCCACGTCGGAGAGGCCGTCTTGATGGACCAGTCATGCACCTCGAAAGGCGAGTCGGGATTCTTCGACTGGCCAATTAGCAGGTCCTTCAACCGTGCGTCGTTGTCGTAGTCGAAGCTGATGAAGGCTCGTTGCACCACGCTGTGCTCCCTTGGCTGGAAGTCCTCCCGGCATCGCGGCCGGCTCACGCAAAACATTGCCAGAGGCCACCGACATTGCCGCATACGCCCGCGGCCCGCTTAGAGCCGGCGGCGGGCCCTTGGACTCATCGGTCGGCCGGAGGTGTGAGAATCGGTGACGCTTTCAGTACGCGTTTAGGTACAGTTTTAGTTATCAGGAAAGTAGGTTTCCGATCGTGTATCCCAACCGCGAGATCTTCCCCAACCCGCCGCTAGCGCTCGTCGCAGCTGAGGTGCGTTTCACCGACGCGGCCCGTCTGCGACAACAACAGACAAAAGACGAAGTGACGATCGCACTTGAGCAGCGTTTCCCCTTCGCTGAACAGCTACAACAGGCCGAGGTGGATTTGGTGCAGGTTCCAGGCGGAGGGCAACCACAGATCCGTGAACGACGTGGCGTTGTTCTTAAGAATGTTGACAGCACAGAGACGATGACCATCCTGTCGGAGTCGCTGACCTACGAAACGACCAGCTACACCAACTTTGAGGATCTGCTGGACGCAGTAGTCGCTGCGTGTGTGGCACTCGACGCCGCAAAGGTGCATCCCGCGGTGCGGCGGATCGGTCTGCGTTACATCGATGAGGTGCGAGTCCCTGAGACTGTCACTGATGTGCGGCAATGGGGTGCTTGGATCGATGAGCGACTCATCGGCCACCTAGCCGTCGGCCCAGATGATGTACCCGTGGCGGGCACGCAGGCCATCAGCACCTATGACCTGGGAGAGGGGAAAGGCTTGAACTTCCGATTCGCCGCCCTGGACCAAGGTTCGGTCGTCGTTCCGCAGTATCTCCAACGGCGCGCGGTCCCGTCGGGGCCGTTGTTTGTGCTCGACTTCGATGGCTTCCGTGATTTCCCCAACGACGAGTTCACCGCCTTGAGCGCGGACGTCATCCGCGACACGCTGACCGCCGTCCATACACCCTGCGGTGCCGCGTTCCAGCGATCCATTACCAATAGAGCCCGTGAACTCTTCCGAAGGGGATTGGCGTGAGTGTGACCAAAGGTAGCGAAGCTACTGGGACCTCCGTTGGCGCGGTTTCTGAGTACCCCCTGCTGGCTTCGAGTGAGACACGCGCACTGTCGCTGCGCGCCGATTACCTGCGAACCGAGGTCGACATGCTCGGGGGCGAAATGCAGGAAGTACACGGAGAGATCCGTGAGCGTGACCTCGCTGACCGTGCTCTAGAGAAGAGCAAGAAGTCCGTTGCGGGACTGCTGGACGAACTCGCCGTCGGCCGCGGCATGGGGTGGTCAGACATCGCCGAGATTGTCGGTGTGAGCGTTTCAGCTGTTCGAAAGTGGCGAAAGGGTGGCGTGGCGAGCCCGCAGAGCCGGTCGAAGCTCGCTCGGATCGCCGCACTTCTCGATGTGCTTGAGCAAAAAGGACTTGTTCAGGATCCGGCGGCGTGGATGGAGATGGACTTCTCGTTGGAGCCGGGATACTTCATTCGGCCCTTGGATCTGTTCCTGGAGGGACACGTGACGGAGCTGATCGAACTCGCTGAGCAGCGGCAGACGATCACGCAAGTCCTCGACTGTGTGAGACCGAACTGGCGGCAGAGTCGCAGTGAATTTGAGGTCTATGTTGACGCCGATGGTGAGCGGGCCATTCGGCGTCGAAGCGACTAGGACCTGCCAGAGACATGGACCAGATCGATCCGGATGGGCTCTACGACGAACGTGCAGATGTCAGTAGGGCGCGCCCGCTGCTGCAAGGCGACGTTTTTGATGGCGTCGTTCTCCCTGGCTTCGGTGATGATCCGAGGAAGGTGCAGATCGTCGCCCATCCCTGCGCGATGAGGACGGGTGCTTCCTTGACAACTCGGATCACCGTCGCCCCAGTCGAGTCATACCAGTTGGTAAGGGGAAAGGCGTGGGATCGCCACCCGCGGGTGATGCCGCTTGCCGAACTCCTTCCGGGCAAGCACTTCGCTGCGATGTTTGTGGACATCACGGCCTGTCCGGCCGAACTCCTGACCAAGGAGCGACGGATCGCTACGTTGTCGGATCGAGGGATATTCGTACTCCAGCAGCGGCTGATCAAGCACTACACACGAGCTGAGACGGAACTAGAAGTCTTAAGAAGCCAGTCCGCACCCGTCCTCACAGAGGCTCAGCTTCTTTGGGACTGGCTTGAGACGGTGCTCTCCGACTCAGAGATCGACGAAGACGCCGTTCTCGACACTGAAGCCGAGGTATTCGAAGAGTGGATGCGCAGTGGGACCCCCTCACGCCAAGAACGCCTGCGTGCCGAGACCAACCATGCCGATGTACGTAGAGATGCCCAGCGCGCCTCGGTTGAGCGGGCGCGGGTGCGCCAGGCCGAAAAATAGGCAAGCAAATGGAGCATCTGCGCTACGACCTGGGAAGACTCGAGAAGGGTGCCACCGTCGTGGTGTCTCTCAAGAACCAGGCCAATGTGCAGTTGATGACCAGCAGCGAGTACAGCAGCTATAAGGCTGGTCGCAGGTACCGCTACTACGGTGGTCGGGTTACCCGGTCGCCGTTTCGCATCGTTGTTCCGTCTAGTGACCATTGGGTAGTGGCTGTTGACCTCGGAGGATACGCAGGCCGCATCGCGGCGGGCGTCGCGGTCGAGCCGCCGCCCCGAGGATTTCTGCCGACGGCCAAGTCTGCGGGAGAGCATGTGTTGTCACAGGTCCAGGTTCGCGATGCTCCGCAGGAGCCCGAAGGCGATGTGCTCGGCGGTCAGACATGGGATGTGTTCATCAGCCATGCCAGTGAAGACAAAGACGCAGTCGCCCGGCCGCTGCGCGAAGCGCTGACGCGGAGGGGCGTGACTGTCTGGCTCGATGAAGCCCAGATGAGAATCGGGCACAGTCTGCGTCGCAAGATCGACGAGGGGATCCGATCGAGCCGCTTCGGAGTTGTGGTTCTTTCCGAGGCATTCTTCCAGAAGGGCTGGACGAATCACGAACTCGACGGTCTTGTGACCCGTACGGTCGCCGGGGAGCAGTCGCTGCTGCCGATCTGGCACGATCTCACCGCTGAGCGAGTGCGTACTTACAGTCCCTCACTAGCCGACAAGTTTGCGCTGACCACTGATCGGAACAGCATCGACGACATTGCCCAGCAAATCGCTGACGTCGTCCACGAGCCGGATTGACGCAGCCTCGGTGCGTAGCGGACGGCGCGGGCGGCCTGTTCGCGGGCCCAACCCCAGCCGTGCCCTCGCGGTCGATGCCGGTCAGTGATCTGGCGCCAGCACGGCAAACGCCGAGTGCCCGATGAGCGCGCCGATCTCCTCGGCTGGTTGCCGCGGTGTTATTGGCGGGATGGTGGACACATCCCAAATCAATATTCAGTAACGCGCTCTGCGCCAGCGGCTTTCAGCAGCTCATCCCGTGCTTCCTGGAGCCTATCCAGAGCGCTCTTTAAGTCCAGAGCGGCGTCAGCCAATTGGGAGTGGGCTGCACGATCACCGTGTGAGGCAATGCACGCTGTCGCCGATGTGAGCGTCCTAACGTGGCGCAACACATCAACGGTGTATCGAGCGGTCTGCATCGCGGTCGCGCCCCCTCGACGCTGGAGGTGGTCGCTCATGAGATCTCGCCAATCATCGATGAGGTATCGATCGAAGTTGTACATCGCGGTGAGCACCCAGCGTTGCCAGGCCGGCGGACGTCCCGACGACGTCCGGAGAAGGGCCGGAGGAGTAACCATGGGCGCAACTTTAAGACGGGGAACCCGCGTTATGCGACGCCCAAGCGAAGGAATCTGTCGGGCGAAGAAACTGAGGTGGACGTCGTGGGAAGTGTTGAGATTGCCAGGCTTTCACTCACGGGCGGGCCGACAATGCCGCGGCAAGATTAGAAGCAAAGACCGGACCGTCATTCACGAGCGCGTAGCCGCCGGCCAGGCCACCTCGGTTGCAGAGCTTTCGTCTTCGCCGCACCCGGCGATGCGCCACGACGCCGGTTTCACGGTCGACGCGCGGAACCAGGCGCGTGGCCGTGCGCGGCACCACGGCAGTAGGGAAGCGGCTGGCCGAATCGCCGTACACTGCCTGACTTCGTGACCAGCGCCGCACAATCCTGCGAGCCGCCAGGTACGCATCCTGAGCGACTTCGACGACAGCAATGGCCTTCTTGAGTCCGTACACACCCCAGAACCGGCCGGGGCCGCGGCCGGGCCGCCGCCACAATTCGGGCACTATATGCTGGTACTCCTTGTCGCCGTTCAGGTTTGGTGATGAGTGCTTGGTGAAGTAGATGGCCAACCGCTTAGGATCGCAGGCCTTCAGCCCGTTCCGCACGTCGATAGCGGTGCCGGCGAGCCGATGCTTCGCCTTTTGTACAGGATCAGGGTGGTCGACGACCTGAGCCCACGTTTCCGACAGCCATTGAGCAAAGCTGCGCCCCGAGCGACCCGGCGAGGTCGGTGGCGCCATCCAGAGATGGATGTGCGGCGCGCCGCGACGCTGAAACTCCAGCTTCCAGATGTATCGGGCTGGCTCGCCATATTCGCGCTGAAAGCGTTTGCGCCACAACACCATGTGTCGCTTCACGCTCGCTCCATCGGGTGCGACCACTTCCCAGTCGCCGGGGTAGGTGAGGGTCACCATGGCGGGGACGCGGCCAGACTCCACCAGTGGGCTGTAGTCGAGTTCGGCGAAGGTGCGACACATCGACGATCGTGACTTTCGGGACCACTCTGTGATGGCAGCGCCAGTGCCAGGCTGCTCGCTTGCCGTAAGACTCCGTCGGATCGAAGACCCGACGGCCCGATCACCGTGCCCAGCATCGCCGTTGAGGTCTCTTCTGACATGGAACGCTGCGTCGTCAACGTCCCGTTGGTGATGAGCAACGCCCCGTTCGGCCGTCTTCTCGATGCGAACGGGATTGGTCCAACTCAGTCGCACCACGCCAGGACCAACCGTGATGCGAAAGCGTCCCGATTCAGGCTCGGCCCCGCGACGTGCAGGACCTGACGCCCATGGCGCCGCCGGCTCGAACAACGCAGCGGCCGCGGCGACCATCTCGGGACTCGGGAACCGAAGCCCCAACGCGTCGATCGCCCGCAGCTCCCCGGCTGCGCTCGCGTCGTCCACCGACTCGCGGACATTTTCGGCACATATAACAAGCCCGCCGGCCGCGGCCGGGTTGAGGCCGGGCGCCTCGGTGGACGTACGGTCGACCGCTGTCGCTCTCCCGCCCTGCGGCCTGGCGGCCTCGGGCGCTCGCGCCCTCCCGTCCACCGAGGCACCCGGAGAACCGGGCCTTGGTACCGGGCCATCAGGCGCAAAATTCGATCCCGCCGACGGGGTCGAGTCGGTGACCGATGATGCGATGCTGGGCATCGGGGTGCCTGCTCCCCGGAGCCGCTGAGACCGCCCACAACGCACAGGGCAGCGCGGAAGCTCCTGGTCAGGAGTGCAAGCACCGTGTCCGGTTTATGTCCGTTCGCCGGACAGACTGAATACGTCAGCGCAGCTCAACGCGGCGCATAAGACGCACAGAATCAAATAAACCGCAGGTCAGCGGCTATCCCGTCCGCCTGAAAAGCGGAAGGTCGGCGGTTCGATCCCGCCCCTGGCCACTGTGAGAACTCGCAGTTCTGCGGCGTTGTCGGCTGATCGAACACCCATCCGATCCGCCGCTAGACAGTCATCACATTCGGGTCGTGCGGTTCGACATAGGCGAGGTCGTGTTGGAGCGTGTCTGTTGCTCTCTGCAAGTCAGCGGTTCCCTGATTGATATAAGCCACGGCCTGCATGATGTCGTTGCCGTCGTATCTTTGCACTCCTGAGATGCAGTAGCGCAGCCCGACGTGGTAGCTGTTTGTGGCCTGTTGCAAAACGGTGCTGAGTGCCGGGTCGGGGCTCGGCAGATATCGCTGCAAGCTTGTGACTGCGCCGTCGGCGCTCCGGCAGGTCGCTTCCGTCCCGGCCAGATCGTCATTGGCGGCAGCAGTGGCGATTTCGTGCCGCGCGGCGACAAGCGCGTCAATCGAGGGCTGAGCTTGGGTGAGCCAAGCGCGCAGCTGTGCGCTCATGCGCTGGGGTGTGAGGGGCGGCTGCGAGGCGCTCGCCGGTGCGGCAGCGGTGTTCGGTAAGGCCAGGTGCGCCGTCGACAAGCTGTAATGGGCCCACCCGGACAGCACTCCGATGACCACTAATAAAACGGCGCCGGCCGCAACGGTGATGAGTTCGCAGCGTTGGAATCTCGCGGCCTTGTCCGGTGCGCCGGCGCCTTGCTTCGGGTACGTGTTCATCCGTACCGGACGACAGCTGGCGACGGCCATGAAGCGACTCCTTTGATTAACCGGGCGGGTAGTTCACCAGGTCATTGAGATGTTTTCATTTCGGCACGATCACCGACGAGGGTCGTAAGGCTCAGGCGCACAGACAATTCGGACCGTGACGAGGAGTCCAAAGACCCTTGAAACCGCGGCTGGGTTCAGTGACGAGATGGATTGCCTGCCTTGGCGCGGGCTTAACCATCGTCCCTGGTCGGCGAGGCCGGTCGGGCGAAACCCAGCTCAAGACCCCGTCGCAGCTCTTACCGCGGATCCCTGTCCCGGGGTGATCAGAGTGAAGGGTCCCGTAGTTTGCGGCTTTCACCAAGCTGGCTGGGTTGCTCAGGCGACTAGCGTTCGCGGCGATAGGAAACCACCCCTGAGGGAGGGGTATGCCGAGATGCCCCAGGCCATCGGCGATACGCGGCGGGCACCGAGCCGGAACATCGTGGCGCGGTTGCAGAGCTGGGCGACGATGTGCACGAATCGGCCAAAACGCACAGGATGCGGCAAGTGAGGCCTTGCGCAAGTTCCGTGGAACCGTCGATGAGGCCCTTCCGGAACCTGTCCAACCACTTCGCAAGTAACTCGGATACTCAATTCTTGATGGTCTCGCGCCGACGGCTACCCGAGTACCGGCAGCAATAGCCGCGACGACGAGCGCACCGTGTTCAGGCTCGAGGTGCCGACGCTGGCATGCCGGAAGTTCATGATCGCCGGCGTCGACGGGTCCTGGTCGTCACTGGTGACTGTCAGGCGAATGCGGTGGCCCGCCCGGAACCGGCGAGCATTGGGAACCAGCGGGATTCGGTATTCGACGTCCTCTCCCAGCGGTACCGCTTGCGGGTGGCGGCAGGGCAGCATCGGCGCGCCGGGGCGGCTGGCCGCTTCGTCGACCTCGCGCAGGCTGGCGCGCAACCAGCCAGCCGTCACGTCGGTCGTCTCCCCGTCGGGTGCCACGTCGTGCAGCGTCGCCATCCAGGCGGTGTCGATCGCCGTCGCCGAGGCCACCAGCCGCAGCTCGATATCGCCGACCACATCGACGTCCTGGTCCAGCGGCGCGCTGGTCCACACCAACAGCGACGGCGGGTCGATCTCGCTGGCTTTGATGCGGCCCAAGCCGGAGCCCAGCACCATGAATTCGCGACCGCCGGGCTCGCCCTCGTCGGCGCCCAACGTGCCGTCGGCGCGCAGGGCCAGCTCGCAATGCGGGGTCGTTGACGGCGGCCAGGAGTCGGCGGTTCGCCACTCGTCAGCGCCTGGCAGGAAGTAGCGGATCGGCGGCCCTTCGGTGATTCCAGTGTCGCGGCCCTTGAGCCAATGGTCGTACCAGGCCAGTGCCTCGGTGTGCATGCTCTCCCATGGCCAGGTCAGCCCGAACTCGCCAAGCATGCCGATCCGCACATGTGCGTTGTGCGACAGCCCGTTCCAGGTGGTGAACGTCGAGGGCAGGTGCAAAGGCACGTTCTGCCAATCACACCCCAGGTAGACCGGGATGTCGATTTTGTCGAGTAGCGGCAACAGGTTTCGCTCCTCCCACCACTCGTCGCGCGTCGGGTGCTTGACCGCCGCCTGATGCCACAGCTCGTCCCACGGGTGGGGATCGTGCGGCAGTCTGAGCAGCTGGCGCAGCATGGTGACTGCCGCCTCGCCGTTCATGGTCTCGAATTTCTTGTGCACGCCCGGACTGTTCAGTACGCGTCGCGCCAAACCGATCGGCTTGCTGCGCCACAGTTTGTCGCTGCGCTCGGAGGTCAGGCCCATCATCGCGAGAAACGGGGTGATGAATGACGAACTCAGTAGTCCGTGGTGGTTGGCGCCCTCGTACAGGTCGCTGGTCACGGCAAGGGGAAAGATCGCTTTGAGGTGAGGCGGCCGCTCGACGGCCGCCTCGAGCTGGGTCATCGCGAAGTAGCTGATGCCGATCATGCCGACGTTTCCGTCGCACCACGGCTGGGTCGCGACCCACTCGACGAGGTCGTGTACATCGCGGCGCTCCTGCGCGTCGAAGAAGTCGAAACAGCCCTCGGAGCCGCAGGTGCCGCGTAGGTTCGCGATCACGTGCACGTAGCCGCGCGGCACCCAGAAGTCCGTCCTGCCGGCCTCGATGAACCCCGCGGGTGCGCCCAGGTCCTGCATCTGCCGCGGATACGGCGAGGCGGCCAGCAACGCGGGGAAGCGGCCCTCGGCGTCGGGCCGGTGAACATCGGCCAAAAGCGTTGCGCCGTCGCGCATCCTGATTGCAGTGTTGATGTCGGTGCGTGACGCGTACTGCGCCTCGCTGAGGTTGCGGTATTGCCGGCCCGTCGTCTGGGGGCCATTGAGCGTGGTCACAGTTTCACGCTACGTTGAGATTAGTCTCAACGCAACATGAGACTTCCGGTATGGTGAGACGGTGGCGAAGCCACCGATCACCCCGGGTCCGCGCGACGAGCGCGGCGTGCTGGCGGCGCGCATCCTGGCCGCCGCCCGCGACGAATTCGCCGAGTGCGGCTGGGACGGCACGGCCATGCGCGCGGTCGCCCGGACCGCGGACGTCGACCCGGCCCTCATCTATCACTACTTCGGCTCCAAGGAGGGCCTGCTCGACGCGGCCACCACGCCGCCACAGAAGTGGCTCGACGCGGTGGCGGCGACCTGGGCGACACCCAAGGCCGACTTGGGCCGGCAATTGATCCGGACCGTGCTGGACTCCTGGGCCGATGAGGAGGTGGGTCCGGTCCTGCGGGCGATCGTGCTGACCGCCGCCCATGAAGACAAGACCCGAGCGAAACTGAGGCTGATTGTGGAGCGTGGCCTCATCGGCGGTTCCAGCCTAGGGGCCAACGAGGAGGAACGACTGCGGCGCAGCGGTCTGATCGCCACCCAGCTGATCGGCTTCGCGTTGTTGCGCTACGTCTGGAAGATCGAGCCGATCGCTTCGATGCCCGACGACGAGGTGGTGGCGGCGATGGCCCCGAACCTGCAGCGCTATGTCGAGGGCGACATTGGCTAGCAGATAACGCAAGTCGGCGCGGCCAACCGCGACAATGGCCGGATGCGTGTTTTGCGCCGGGTCCTTACGCCTGTGGCCGTCGCGGGTCTGGTCGCGGCCTGCGGGGCCGGGAGCGCCCAGGCCGGTCCCGATGTCCCGCCGGTGAGCGATGCGGCGCGTGCGGCCGGGTTCGTCGACGTCCGCAGCGTCGTCCCCGACGCCGTCATCGATCTGCGCTACGCGACGACCAACAACTTCACGCGCACGCAGCTGTACCCGTCCGACGCCCGCTGCCTCGTGCATCAATCGATGGCTTCGGGGCTGGCCGCGGCGGCGACCGCGCTGCGTCCGCAGGGGCACCTCCTGGTGTTCTGGGACTGCTACCGGCCGCACGATGTGCAGGTCAAGATGTTCAACGTCGTCCCGAACCCGGCGTGGGTCGCGCGCCCCGGCCGGTATGCGCGCAGCCACGAGTCGGGGCGCTCGGTGGACGTGACGTTCACAACGACGCAGCAGCCGTGCGCGTCCGGCCAGCATGCTGACGGCCTCTGCCTGGCCGACATGGGGACCGACTTCGACGACTTCTCCCCGCGCGCAACCGCTTTCGCAACCCAGGGCGTCAGCGCCGACGCGCAGGCCAATCGTGCGGCGCTACGGAACGCGATGAAGTACGGCGGCCTGGCCCCGTACTCCGGGGAGTGGTGGCATTTCGACGGCTCCGGCGCCGCGGTCGACCGGCCGATCCTCGACGTGCCGGTCGATTAATCTCATATAACGAGACAATAGTTTCAAGATATGAGCGAGTCGGTAGGCTTCGGGCATGACCGACGAACGCGGGCCCACCTACACCCACGGACACCACGAGTCGGTGCTCCGGAGTCACCGGCGACGCACCGCGGAGGATTCCGCGGCATACCTGTTGCCCCACCTGAAGTCCGGCACATCGCTCCTTGACATCGGTTGCGGACCCGGGACGATCACCGCCGACCTCGCCGCCCGCGTCGCACCGGGACCGGTAACCGCCGTCGACCGGTCGGCCGACGTGCTCGGCGTGGCCCGCGCGGAGGCCGAGCAGCGTGGCCTTGCGAACGTCTCGTTCGCCACCGCCGACGTGCATCGGCTCGACTTTCCCGACGGCGCATTCGATGTCGTGCACGCGCACCAGGTGCTCCAGCACGTCGCCGACCCGGTGGGCGCGCTGCGCGAGATGAGGCGGGTGTGCGCACCGGGCGGCGTGGTGGCGGCCCGGGACGCCGACTATGCCGGCTTCATCTGGTTCCCGCAGTTGCCGGCGCTGGATCTATGGCGCGACCTCTACCGGCGGGCCGCTCGCGCCAACCGCGGCGAACCCGATGCGGGACGGCGGTTGCTGTCCTGGGCCCAGCAGGCGGGTTTCACCGACGTCACCCCCACGGGCAGCGTGTGGTGCTACGCGACGCCGGAGGCCCGCCAATGGTGGGGCGGCATGTGGTCCGACCGAATCCTGCACTCGCGGATCGCGCGCGACCTGCTGGATTCGGGGCTGGCGACGGCCGCCCAACTCGAGGAGATCTCCGCGGCGTGGCGCGCCTGGGCGGCCGAGCCGGACGGCTGGATCGCCATCCCACACGGCGAAATCGTCTGCCGGGCCTAGGCGATCGGGGCCGATCGGGGCCGGCGCACTCGTGTTTTGCCTGGTCAGCCATATGGTATTGGCATTCTCTTTTTTTGCAAGTACGTTATTCAACGATGGATAACGAGGCCCAGACACCATCCGGCATTCCGCTTGCGCCGGTCTATGGCCCCGGGGATATCGCGGCGCCGCCGCCACCACCCGGGGAGTTCCCCTTCACCCGAGGTAACTTCGCGTCCGGCTACCGCGGCAAGCTGTGGACGTTTCGCCAGTATTCGGGCTTCGGCACCGCCGAGGAGTCCAACCGTCGTTACCGCTACCTGCTCGAGCAGGGCGGGACCGGGCTGTCGGTGGCGCTCGACCTACCGACTCAGTGCGGCTACGACTCCGATGACCCCGAGTTCGGCGAAGAGGTCGGCCGGGTCGGCGTCGCGGTCGACACCCTGGCCGACTTCGAGATCCTGTTCGACGGCATCCCGTTGGACAAGCTCAGCACGAGCATGACGATCAACGGGACGGCGGCGATCCTGCTGGCGTTCTACGTTGCCGCCGCCGAGAAGAAGGGGATACCGCGGGCGAAGCTGACCGGCACCATCCAGAACGACATCCTCAAGGAGTACGCGTCGCGCGGCACGTGGATCTGGCCGCCGGAGCCCTCGCTGCGGTTGATCGCCGACACCATCGAGTTCTGCGCGGCCGAGGTTCCGCGGTTCAACGCGATCTCGGTGGCGGGTGCCCATTTTCGCGACGCCGGGGCCAACGCGGTGCAGGAGATGGCATTCACCCTGGCCGACGGGGTGACCTACTGCGACACCGTGGTGGAACGCGGCCGAATGACCATCGACCAGTTCGCGCCGCAGATCTCGTTCTTCTTCTACACCCACGGCGATTTCTTCGAGGAGATCGCCAAGTACCGTGCGGGGCGGCGCCGTTGGGCGACGATCGTGCGCGAGCGCTATGGGGCGACGACGGACAAGGCATCGATGTTCCGCTTTGGTTGTGTCTGCGGGGGTGCGTCGCTGTACGCGCCGCAGGCGCACAACAACGTCGTTCGGGTGGCCTACGAGGCGATGGCGGCGGTGTTGGGCGGTGTGCAGTCGATGTTCACCGCGGCCTGGGACGAGCCGTTCGCCCTGCCGACCGAGGAATCGACCACGCTGGCGCTGCGCACCCAACAGATCCTGGCCTACGAGACCGGCGTCGCCCGTGTCGCCGACCCGCTGGGCGGCTCCTACTTCGTCGAGGCCCTCACCGACGCCACCGAGGCCCGCATCATCGAGATCATGGATGACCTGGACCGGCACGGCGGCATGGTGCACGCGATCGAGGACGGCTACCTGCAGGGCCTGATCGCCGACGAGGCGTACCGGGTGCACCAGGACATCGAGGGCGGCGCCCGGCCCGTCGTCGGGGTCAACCGGTTCGTGACCGACGAACCGGAGGCGGATGTCGTGACCTACGAACTGGACGCCGAAGGACGCGATCTCCAGCTCAAGCGACTCTCCAAGGTGAAGTCCGAAAGGGATTCGGCGGCAGTCGAATCCAGTCTTGCGGCGCTCTCGCGTGCTGCCGAAGGAGACGACAATCTGATGCACAAGCTGATCGACTGCGCCAACGCGTACTGCACGGTCGGCGAAATGGTCGCCGCGCTCAAGGCGGTGTGGGGCGAGTTTCAGCAACCGGTGGTGTTCTAGTGGCCGCCCGGATTCTCGTCGCCAAGCCCGGCCTGGACGGGCACGACCGAGGCGCCAAGATCGTCGCCCGCACGCTGCGCGATGCCGGATTCGAGGTGATCTACACCGGCATCCGGCAGCGCATCGAGGACATCGCGTCGATCGCGGTCCAGGAGGACGTGGCGGTCGTCGGCCTGAGCATCCTGTCCGGTGCCCATCTGGCGCTGACCGCTCGCACCATCGAAGCGTTGCGGGCCGCCGACGCCGCGGACATCGCCGTCGTGGTGGGCGGAACCATCCCGCACGCCGACGTGCCCAAGCTGCTGTCCGCCGGCGCCGCCGCGGTATTCCCCACCGGAACACCGCTGGACGACTTGGTGCGCGAAATCCGTGCGCTCACCGGCGCCCCCGAACCCGTTGCAGAAAAAGAGGAACAGTGCGCGTCGGAGTGATGATCGGCGCCGAGCGCGGCGATATGGCCCGCAAGGTGAACAAGCTGGCCGCCGATATCGAATGGGCCGAATCCGCGGGCCTGGATACCGCATGGATGCCGCAGGTGCCCGACGACTTCGACTGCCTGACGATGGTGTCGATGATGGCCGCGCACAGCTCACGCATCGAGCTGGGCACCGCGGTGGTGCCGCTGCAGGCCCAGCATCCCATCGCCCTTGCCCGCCAGGCCCTTTCGGCGCACGCGGTGTCCGCAGGCCGGCTGGCGCTGGGGGTAGGGCCGTCGCACCACTGGATCATCCGGGACATGCTCGGCCTCCCGTATGACAAGCCGGCCGCGTACACCCGCGACTACCTGCAGGTGCTCAACGCGGCCATCGCCGGCCCGGGACCGGTTGACGTCGAGAACGATTCGTTCACGGTGCACAACCCGTTGGCGATCGGGGCCGACACCCCGATGCCGGTGCTGGTCGCCGCGCTGGGGCCGGTGATGTTGCAGATCGCCGGCGAATTCGCCGACGGCACCGTGTTGTGGATGGCCGACGAGCGCGCGATCGGTGACCACATCGCGCCGAAGATCACCAAGGCCGCCGCAGATGCCGGACGGCCCGCACCGCGGATCGTCGCGGGTATCCCGGTATGCCTGTGCGCACCGGCGCAAGTCGTCGAGGCCAAGGAGCGGGCCAACCGCATCCTGGGCGAGGCTGAGGTGTCACCCAACTACCAGCGCCTGCTCGAACGCGGCGATGCCCGCGACGTCGGCGATCTCTGTGCGGCCGGCGACTCGGAGGCCATCCTGGCCCGGATGCGCCGGTTCGCCGATGCCGGCGTGACGGATCTGTCGGTGCGGCTGCTGCCGATCGGTGATAATCGCGACGAGCTGGTCGCCTCCAAACGTCGCACCCGCGAGATGATCGCCTCGCTCGCAACGGAGTTGCGGTGACGTCTGCAGGGCCGCTCGCCGGGATCCGCATCCTCGAGGTCGGCACCATGCTGGCAGGCCCGTACGCGACCATGCTGCTCGCCGACCTCGGCGCCGAGGTCACCAAGATCGAGCCGCGGGGCGGCGAGATCTCGCGCGGGGTCGGGGCCACCTACTTCGCCAGCCTCAACCGCAACAAGTCGAGCGTCTGTCTGGACCTGAACTCCGACGCGGGGCGGCGGCGCCTGGGCGAGCTGGTCGCGGAATCCCATGCGCTGCTGGTGAACCTCAAGCCGTCGGCCATCCGCCGGCTGGGGCTGACCTACGAGCAGCTGCGAGGGCACAACGAGCGGATCGTCTGCGTGGCGATCACCGGGTTCGGTCTGCACGGCGGCGACGATCCGGCCTTCGACTACGTCGTCCAGGCGGGTTTCGGGATCGCCGCGTTGACCGGTGACCCGGACGGACCGCCGACCCTGCCGGGTTACTCCTCGGCCGACAACTCGACTGGGATGTGCGCGGCCCTAGGGCTTTTGGCCAAGATCATTTCCGGCACCGGTGGGCAAGTGGACGTGTCGCTGCGCGACGTCATGCTGTCGCAATTGAATTATCACGCGTCGGCATACCTCAACGGCGGCGTCGAGCCGCAGCGGCACCCCTATGGTGCGCATTCGTATTACGTTCCGGCCCAGCTCTTCCCGACGGCCGACGGGTATCTGGCGCTGTTCATCACGCACGACGGCTTCTGGAAATCGTTCGCCAGCGAGGCGGGTATCGGCGGCTTCGAGACGATGGCCGAACGAGTGGCCCGTCGCGAAGAAGTGCTGGCGGTGGTCTCGGCGATGCTGGCGACCGACACCGCCGCCGGGTGGGAAGGCCGACTGCGGCCACTCGGGGTGCCGGCGGCAGCGGTCAGGACGCTGCCCGAGGCGCTCGAAGCGACCCCCGAGGCCGTCATCACCGCGGGCGATTTCCGCCTGGTCGGCAGTCCCATCCGCATCGCGGGCTACGAGCCCGATTACCGGCCGCCGCCCGAGCTTCCCGAGGGCTAGCTGCGGTCGCCGCCGAACGTGAAAGTAGTTTCACGCTCGGGCGCGACCGTGAAGTTGGCTTCACGCTCGGGGTCAGTCGCGCGGTCCTGTGAGGTGTGCCTCGGCGAGCTTGCGGAACGCCGCCACCAATCGGCTGCGGTCCCCGGCGCGCGTCGCCAGAACCACATGGCAAGGGTCGACGCCCTTCAGCGGGACCGTGGTGATGTCCGGCCGCAGGCTGTTGCCGTGAAACCCCGCCGTGATCGCCACGGCCTGTCCCGAGGCGATGAGTTCGAACTTGTCCTCGAGCGCGTCGATGACCGGACCGTCGGGCGCCCGGCGGCCATCGGGTCGGGGGTCGATGCGCCAATAGGCGCTCCACGCCGGGTCCGAGTTGCGCACGCGGGGCATCGGCTCGTCGGCGATGTCGTCGAGTGTCACGAAATCCCGGCCCGCCAGGCGGTGGTCAACGGGGATCGCCAGCACCCGCGGCTCGTCGTACAGGACCGTCACGTGTAGCCCGTCGGTCGGGAACGGTAGCCGGGTCACCACCGCGTCCACCCGATGCCCGAGCAACGCGTCCAGGGCGTGACCCCAATCCAGGTGCGAGACTTGCACTTCGGCGTCGGGGTGTTCGCGGCGCATCTCGCGTACCGCGGGGGTGACGATCATCCCGGTCGTGTACCCGATCGCAATTCGGCTCGGCTGGGCGGCGGCCCGGGCCTGGGCGGCGGCTTGCGTGGCCGAACGCAGCAGGGCCTTGGCCCGCGGCAGGAACACCTCCCCGGCCTCGGTCAGCCTGGTGCCTTGCGGCGTGCGATCCAGCAGTCGAGCGCCCAGCTGTTGCTCGAGCCGGCGGATCTGCCGGCTCAGCGACGGCTGCGCTACCCGCAGCGCGGACGCGGCCCGGCCGAAGTGTCGATGTTCGGCCACCACGACGAAGTATCCGACCAGCCGCAGATCGAGGTCGATCACGGGCAATACCGATTCGGCCATGCGAGCAGTGTAACCGCGGCGGCACCGGTGCTGCGCGCTCTAAGGCCGGGTTGACATGCGGTGATGTCGATTCGGCATCACGTCATATGAAACGGGTCTTGGACAGCCGGCCCGCCGGGTCAGTTCACTGGAATTCGCGAACATGAAACAGCGAAAGGGACTTTCATGCATGTCTTTGTGACGGGCGCGAGCGGGCACATCGGTTCGGCCGTCGTCGACGAACTCCTGCAAGCCGGGCATCAGGTCACCGGCCTGGCCCGCTCCGACGAGTCGGCCGCCGCGCTGGACACGAAGGGCGTCAGGGTGCACCGCGGCGACCTCGACGACCTCGACGGTTTGCGGTCCGCCGCCGCGGCGTCCGACGGCGTCATCCACCTGGCCTTCAAACACGACTTCGACGACTTCCTGGGTGCCGCCGAGGCGGACCTGCGCGCCGTGCAGGCCATCGGGGAGGTGCTCGTCGGCTCGGACCGCCCATTCGTCAGCACCTCGGGCACCTTGCTTCTTTCGCTGCTGGGGCAGGGCGGGCCCGCAACGGAACAGGACACGCTGCCCGGCGGGCCGCGGGTCGACTCGGAGAACGCGGTGATCGCGCTGGCCGAACGCGGGGTGCGGTCCTCGGTGATCCGGCTGTCCCCGATCGTGCACAGCGACCTCGACCACCACGGCTTCACGAATCACCTCATCAGCACCGCCCGCGGCACCGGAAAATCCGCGTACATCGGCGACGGGGCCAACCGCTGGCCCGGGGTCCACACGCTCGACGCCGCCCACCTGTACCGACTGGCGCTCGAAAAGGCGCCCCCGGGAACGCGTTTGCACGGCGTAGCCGACGAAGGCGTGCCGTTCCGCGACATCGCCGCTGTCATCGGCCGCCACCTGGATGTGCCGACGGTCAGCATTCCCGCGGAAGAAGCCGGTCATTTCGGCTTCCTTGCCCTCTTCGCGGCGCTGGACAACCCGACGTCGAGTGCGCTGACGCAGAAAGTGGTGGACTGGCAGCCCGAGGGGCCGGGACTGCTCGAGGATCTCGACGCCGGCCACTACTTCGGCGAGTGAGCGACGCCGTGGCTGATTCGGTCGTCGAAGCGGCACGAAAGGTGTTGGGACCTGTGGGCGTGTGCCTGCCGGTCTCGTTCACGAGCTCACCACCCATCCATCTGCAACGTGAGGCGGTGGGCCGGCTGGAACGGGCCGGATACCGCACCGTATGGACCAACGAGGTCATCGGGAAGGACGCCCTGGTACAACTCGCCCTGCTGCTGAGCGGCAGCGAGCGAACGATGTTCGGCACTTGCATCGCCAACATCTGGGCGCGGCCGGCTCAGACCATGCATGCCGCGGCCGCCCAACTGGCGCAGGCCTATCCGGGCCGAATCGTGCTCGGACTCGGGGTGGGTTACCCGGAGCAGGCCGTCAGCGTCGGTCAGGAGTTCGGCAGTCCGCTGGCCACGATGCGCGACTACCTCGACCGGATGAATAGCGCCACCTGGCCCCCGGCGCCCGATGCGGCGTACGCCCGGATCATCGCCGCGAACGGACCCAAGATGCTCGCGCTGGCGGGCGAGCTCGCCGATGGGGCCTTTCCCGCCGGTCTGCCGACGGAGTTCACGGCCCGGGCCCGGCGCACACTCGGATCAGACAAGCTCTTGGTCGTCGGGCTGTCAGTCGTCCGCGACATCCAGGGCGCGCGGGACGCGGTGTCGGGCCGGCTCGCCGTGCCGTCCTATGCGGCCAGGCTCGCAGAGTTGGGCTACTCGGCCCGTGACATCGACGAGGTGAGCGATCGGCTGGTCAACGCGCTTGTGACCCACGGTGATCCGGCCCGCATCGCTGCCAAAGCCCAGGAGCACTTGGCCGCCGGCGCGGACCACGTCACGCTGCTGCCGCCCATTGGCGGTGACTTCGCCGAGGGCATGGCGCAACTCGAAGAGGTTGGCCCGGCGCTGGCCCAATGAACCGCGCTAGCCTAGCCCGGCCGGTTGCCTCTCCTGGTAGAGCCGCGCCCATTCGGCGCGGGACCGGATCGACACGTCCACGTCAACGGCGTTCGCGCGCAACGCTTTCACGGTCGCCGTTTCGCGCGGCGTCCGCGCGAACGGATCCCAGCCGAAGAACCGGCAGGCGTTGCCCCAGGTGATCTTGTCGATGTCGGAGTCGTCGGCACCGGCGGCGTTCAGCTCGGCCAGCACCCGCTCGGGCGCGTCCGGCCAGAAGCAGTCCGAGTGCGGATAGTCGCATTCCCAGGCGATGATGTCGATGCCGATCTCGTGCCGCAGCTTCAACGACGTCTTGTCGGTGACGTAGCAGGCCAGGGAGTGTTCGCGGAAGACCTCGCTGGGCAGCTTGTCGCCGAAGTCGCGGCGCAGCCACTTCTGGTTGGTGTAGTGGCGGTCGCTGCGGTCCAAATAGAACGGGATCCAGCCGATGCCGCCTTCGGAGAACGCGAACTTCAGGTCGGGGTAGCCGCGCATGGCGGGACCCCACAGCAGATCCTGCGCGCACATCGCCGAGACCTGGGTGGCCAGGATGATCAGGTTGTCGATCGGCGCGTCCGGTGCCATGCTGATCGCCCCGAACCCGGTGCCGATGTGCAGGCACATCACCACGTTCTGCTCGGAGAGCGTGCGGAAGACCGCGCCCCAGTAGTCCTCGTCGTGGTAGCTCGGAAGCCCTTCCAGGTGAGGCAATTCCGGCATCGTGACCGCCCGGCAGCCCTTGGCCGCCACCCGGCGGATCTCGGCGCACATGGCCTCTGGATTCCAGGTCGGCAGGATCGCGATCGGAATGAAGCGATCCGGGTAGGAGCCGGCCCACTCGTCGATGTGCCAGTCGTTGTAGGCCGACACCATGACCAACGTCGCTTCCTCGCGGTGCATGTTGAGGTGACGCGCGGAGAAGCCGGTGAAGGTGGGGAAGCACATCGACGCCAGGATGCCGTTGCGGTTCATGTCGCGAACGCGTTCATGGACGTCGTAGACGCCGGGACGCATCTCCGCGAAACCCGCTGGGTCGCGGCCCCATTCCTCGGCCGGCCACGACACCACGGCGTTGAGCCCGCTCACGCCCTGCGGCCTGCCCTGGTACATCCACTGGTCGACGCCCTTCTCGTCGACCACGACGATCGGGGCCTCGTCCCGGTATTTGGCCGGCACGTGGCGCAGGAACATGTCCGGCGGCTCGACCACGTGGTCGTCGATGCTCACCAGGATCAGGTCGTCGACATCCATGATTCAGCGGCTCCGGTCGCTAGTCGTCTCGAGCACTCGGGGGACGGGCGCAGGATCCAACAGCAACGCATCGGACATGGTGAGCTGGCCGGCATTGGCGATCATGTTGTCCAAGATGGCCTGCAGGTCGTCGCCCTCCAGCTCGTAGATGGCGACATAGGGGCCGTTCCCGTCGACCGGACGAAACCGGCGTGCCGCGACGATTCCGTCGAGCGTCAGAAGCTCGGGTATGTGTATCTGGTCGTACCAGGTGTTGTACTCGTCCTCGCGGTCCGGGGAACTGGGCCGACTCTCGACGTACATGATGCCCTTGGCCATCGCCGCCACCTCTCTTCGGGCCGCTACTCGTAGCGCACCGTGACCGACTCGGTGTCCGGCACGCCCTGGCACGTCAGAATGTAGCCCTCGGCGACCTCGTCGTCGTCGAGAGCGTCGTTGACCCGCATGGTCGCGCGGCCCTCTTCGAGCTTGGCCATGCACGTGCCGCAGTTACCCGCCTCGCAACTGAACGGCGGCTCCAGGCCGGCGCGCCGCGCGCTCTGCAGCAGCGTCTCGCCGGGGACCAGCGGCACCGAGACCTTCTTACGGTCCAGGTGGATGGTCACCGTCCCCGCCCCGGAGCCGTTTGACGGATCAGTCACCCGTGGGGTCTCCTCGATGCTTCGGGTGACCGTCATTCGTCACCACCCTCCCGTACTTGCATTCTTCACTATAGAGAATACTATTCTCACAGATCGATAGGATCTTCTCAAGCGTGCGCGGATGTCAGGTCGGCCCGGCCTGTCAGGGAAGGACGGGACGTGACCGAGCCGGCTGCGGTCGTGTTCGAGGACCGGCGATTCGGCCCGGCTCAGCTCGACGCGTTGGCCGACGGCTGGGCCGCCACCCTGGCGAAAAGCGGTGTCGCCCCGGGCCAGCGGGTCGCGGTGATGGCGTCGAACCGGCCGGAATTCGTCGCCGCCGTGCTGGGCATCTGGAGGCTGGCGGCAACGGCGGTACTCCTCAGCCCGGCATGGAAGCGCGACGAGGTCGACCACGCGCTCGCGCTGACCGACCCCGCCCACGCCGTGGGGGACCACCCGGTGCTGGCCGCCGCGATGCCGATGCGGCACCTCGACGAGCCGGTGGCATCCGGGGAGCCGTTGTCCGGGACGCCGCCGCCTCGGTCCGACGCGGTGCTGGTGTTCAGTTCCGGCACCACCGGGCTGCCGAAGGCCGTCCGGCACACCCACGCGGCGCTCGACGAGGCCGTGCGGCACTGGCGCGAGGCGCTGCGACTGACGCCGCGCGATCGGATTCAAGTCGCCACTCCGCCGTCGCACATCCTCGGGCTGCTCAACATCCTCACCGCGCTGCGCACCGGCGCGTGGCTCCGGCTGCATCCCCGATTCGACATCGACCGGATGCTGCATCACATCCAAACCGACCGCATCACAGTGGAAATGGCGGTCGCGCCCATCGCGCTGGCGATCGCCTCGCATCCCGCGCTCGAGTCGTACGACCTGTCCTCCCTGCGCTACATCATGTGGGGGGCCACTCCGGTCAGCACCGAGGTTGCGCAGACGGTGACCCGGCGCACCGGCGTCGGCTGGGTCCCGGCCTACGGAACCACGGAACTGCCTGTCATCGCCTGCAATCCGATCGAGGGCGCGCGGCTGGACGCCGTCGGGCGTCCCGTGCCGGGCGTGGACGTGCGGGTGGTCTCACTGGAGACGGGCGAGCCGGCCTGCCCGGGGGAGGTCGGCGAGATCCAGGCCCGGTCTTCGTCGCTGATGGCCGGTTACCTGCCGGCCGAGGCGACCGCCGAGGTGATCCACGACGGGTGGTACCGGACCGGCGACGTCGGCTGGCTCGACGCCGGCGGCTGGCTGCGGATCACCGACCGACTCAAAGAAATGATCAAAGTGCGCGGCTTCCAGGTCGCGCCCGCCGAAATCGAGACGGTGCTGCACGGTCATCCGGCCGTCAAGGACTGCGCGGTGTTCGGCGTGCCCGACGGCGTCAACGGCGAAGCGGTGGTCGCCGCGGTGGCGACCTGCGCACCCGTCGACGCCGGCGAGCTCACCGCCCGGGTCGATCAGCGACTGGCCTCCTACAAACACCTGAGCCGCGTCGTGTTCGTGCCCGATATTCCCCGCCTGCCCTCGGGCAAGGTGCTGCGCCGAGTTCTGAAGGAGCGCTATGGATGTACGTCTGACAGCTGAACAGCAGCAACTGCGCGACGCCGCCGCCAAGCTCGCCGACGATCTCGGGCCCTCGGCGGTCCAGGACCTCGACGACCGGGGCCGAATTGCCCGTCTGGACAAGCAGGTGGCGGCGACGGGCTGGCGGTCGCTGCGCTCCGACGGGGCGTCGGGGGTCGAAGTGGCCATCGTCGCAGAGGAATTCGGACGCCGACTGGTGGACGCCCCGTTTCTGGGTCCGGCGCTCGCCGACGACCTGACCCGCCGCGTCGGCGCCTCAGGCGCGGGCGCGACGGTCGCGGTCGACGGCCGCGCCGTCGACGCGCGGGGCGCCCAGCGGGCGCTGAGTCTCTCCGATGGCAAGGCGCTGGCCGCCGACGTGCTGGACTCAAGGGTCGGCGTGGATTTGACCCGCACGGATGCGGACATCGCGGGAACGCCGGTGGTGCTGGGTGACGTGTCCGCCGACGTCGCGGCGCGGTGGCTGGCGCTCGCACTGGTCACCACGACGGCGGACCTGGTGGGGATCGCCAGGGGAGCGCACGCCGTCGCCTGCGACTACGCCAAGATCCGCGAGCAGTACGGCAAGCCGATCGGGTCCTACCAAGCCATCGCCCACCTGCTCGCCGAAAGCCTTGCGCTGATTGAAGGTTCGATCAGCGTATCGCGGCATGCCGCCTGGGCGGTCGACGAACTGCCCGCCGCCGAGGCCATCCGCGCCGCGCAGGTCGCGAAGGTCTACTGCGCGCGCGCCACCCGCACCGTCTGCGAGACGGCCATTCAGGTGCACGGCGGCATCGGCAACACCTGGGACTGCTTGGCGCACGTCTACCTGCGGCGCGCCCTGATATCGACCGAGCTGTGGCCAGTTGCGCTGAAGGAGATCGACCTTGGACTTTCGTGACTCACCGGAGGAAGCCGCCTTCCGGAAGCGGCTGTCGTCCTGGCTTTCCGTGCACGCCGCAGAGTTCGCCGGATCCGGCGACGAATACTGGGGCCGCCAGGCGGAATGGCACCAGGCACTGTACCGGGAGGGATTCTTCGGGCTGTCGTTTCCCCGCGAATACGGCGGACAGGAGCTGCCGCCGGTGTATGACGTCATCGTCGACGAGGAACTCGCCCGAGCCGGCGCCCCGCCGCGCCCCAGCGTGGGCTACCTGATCTATGGGATCGGGCGGCACGCCAACGACGAAGTGCGGCAACGGTTCCTGCCCGGGATCATCAACGGCACCGAACGATGGTGTCAGGGCTTCAGTGAGCCCGGCGCCGGCTCCGATCTGGCCTCGCTGACCACCGCCGCCCGCCTCGAGGGCGACACCTATGTGGTCAACGGGCACAAGATCTGGACCAGTTACTCCGATGTCGCGGACTGGTGCCTGTTGCTGGCGCGCACCGACCCCGAAGCCAAACGCCACCGCGGCCTGTCGGCGTTCGTGCTGGAGATGAAACAGCCCGGCGTGCAACAGCGCCCGCTTCGGATGATCAACGGGGTGACCAACGAGTTCGGTCAGGTGTTCTTCGACGACGCGAAGATACCGGCCGACCGGATGGTCGGCGCGCCCGGTGACGGCTGGGCGGTCGCCATGACCGTCGTCGGACATGAGCGCGAACCGTCCACGCTCGGTTACGCGGCCCGATACGGCAAGCTGGTACGAAGCCTCTACGCCCGCAACCGGAATTCTCGTGGTCCGGTTCCCGAGGAGCTCGCGTGGGCCGCGGTCCAGTCGGAGATGCTGACCCATCATGTCCGGCGGCGGCTGTCCGAACAGCTCGACGGGGTCTCGCACGGGCCCGAAGGGTCACTCGACAAGCTGCTGATGACCTGGGTCGAGCAATCCGTCGGACACGCCGCACTGGCGGTCAGCGGAACCGGCGATCCGGACCTGCTCAGCGCCTACCTGTACAGCCGCGCGCAGAGCGTGATGGGTGGGACATCGCAGATACAAAAGAACATCATCGCTTCGCGCATCTTGGGATTGTCGGAGTGATCGCGAAGGCGGGCGGAGCCCGGGTGAAGCGGGTCACGACCGTAGAAGGAGTGATCGCGAACGCGGGCGGAGCCCGGGTGAAGCGGGTCACGACCATAGAAGGAGTCTGACGTGTACGACATGCCTGCCGAAATCGACGTCCAAGCCGACGGACCGCTGCGGATCATCACCTTGAACCGGCCGGAGTCGCTCAACTCGGTCAACGACGACCTGCACGTCGGGCTCGCGCGGCTGTGGCAGCGGTTGACCGACGACCCGACGGCCCGCGCCGCGGTGATCACGGGCGCAGGCAGGGCGTTTTCGGCCGGCGGCGATTTCTCATACCTCAAGGAACTGTCGGCCAACGCCGATCTGCGCGCCAAGACCATCCGGGACGGGCGCGAGATCGTCCTCGGCATGGCGCGCTGCCGAATCCCCGTGGTGGCCGCGGTGAACGGGCCGGCCGTCGGGCTGGGCTGCAGCCTGGTGGCGCTGAGCGACATCGTCTACATCGCCGAGGAGGCCTACCTCGCCGACCCGCACGTGCAGGTGGGGTTGGTGGCCGCCGACGGCGGCCCGTTGACCTGGCCGCTGCACATCAGCCTGCTGCTGGCCAAGGAGTTCGCGTTGACCGGCACCCGTATCAGCGCGCAGCGCGCCGTCGAGCTGGGGCTGGCCAACCATGTGGCCTCCGACCCGCTGGCGGACGCAATCGCTTGTGCCAAAAAGATTTTGGAGCTGCCCCAGCAAGCGGTCGAAAGCACCAAGCGGGTGCTCAACATTCACCTGGAGCGGGCGGTGCTGGCCAGCCTCGACTATGCCCTCTCGGCCGAGCAGCAGTCGTTCACGACCGAAGACTTCCGGTCGATCGTCACCAAGCTGGCGGCCGGCAAGAACTGACTGACCCGGGCGCTTCCCAGCTCCGAGGTCGCGTACCGCTCGCGAGCGTAACGCCACTGCGACTTTGCAGCCGATTATTCGCAGTCCCGTTACGCTCGCGGGCCAGCCGGCGTTTCGACGCGGGCGCTTCCCAGCCCGCACTCAGTCGTGCAACCGCAGGAACTCACGCATCACCCGGTCGAACTTTCCCGGCTCCTCGATGAAGGGCATGTGGGCGGTCGACTCGAACAGCTCGAACCGCGAGCCGGCTATGCGCTGGTGCATGTCCCACATGTGTTCGGGCACGCATTCGTCGAACCGGCCGGCCAGGATGAGGGTGGGCAGCCGGATTTCTGCTAACCGCTCGAACACGTCCCAGTCGCGGATGGTCCCAACGATGCGAAAGTCACTCGGTCCGAACATCGTCTCGAAGATCTCGGTGCCCATCTCGGCGAAGGCCGCCAACAGCTCTGGCGGCCAGGGACGCAGCCGGCAGAGGTAGGTCTCGTTCCAGGTGCGGATCGCGTCCTGGTACTCGGCCGTGTACGTCGTGCCCGCGGCCTCATGTCGTTCGATGGCCGATTGGGTGGCTGGGTCCAACTCGGACTTGAGCCGGGCCACCATCTGCGCGAACTGCGGGATGGACGCGATGCTGTTCGAGATGGTGAGGCTGCTGGCGGTGGACGGCAGGTCGAGCGCGTACTGCTGAGCGAGCATCCCGCCCCACGAATTGCCGAAGATGTGAAAGCGGTTGAGTCCCAGTCCCGTCACCACGGCGTGCATTTCGGCCACCGATCGTTGCATGGTCCACAACTCGCGGTTGGACGGGCGGTCGGATTTGCCGCAGCCGAGCTGATCCCAGTAGATGACTTCTCGCTCGTCGGCCAGCCGTTCCAGCGAACGCAAGTAGCTATGGGGCAGACCGGGCCCCCCGTGAACCACCAGCAGGGGAAGACCCGCGCCGCCGCCGGCCCGTTCGAACCACACGTTGCCGCCCGGAGCCGCGATCATTCCCTCCACTCCGACGACGCCTCCTCGGTTGGTGAGCAGACGCGAGTCGCAGCCTGCGATGCCGGTATATGCGATTGTGCCGCTGTCGCGAGGGCACCGCTCCTTGCAACGCTGACTCTCAGAATGAGAGAATAGTGTTCTCATGCGTCCCGGGGCCGTCGAGCGCCCGCGACGCGCTCGCCGAACTGGAGAAGACCGTGCCTGAAGCCGTCATCGTGTCCGCCCTGCGCACCCCCATTGGCACCGCACGGAAGGGCACGTTGCGCGACACCAGTGCCTTCGACCTCGCGCACCACGTGGTCTCCGAGACGGCGAAGGACCTGGACCCCACGCAAGTCGACGACGTGATCCTCGGCGAAGGGCTCTACGGCGGCGGCGTGATCGCACGCCACGCCGCCGTCACGACCGGCATGACCCAGGTACCCGGCCTGGCCAACAACCGCCACTGCGCGGCCGGCCAGGCGGCGGTGCAGAGTGCGGCGGCGAGCGTTCGCGCCGGGATGGACCGGCTTGTCATCGCCGGCGGCGTGAACTCCGCCTCCACGTCCCCGCGGTCGCGGATGCAGGTGGACGGCGACTGGGTCGACTGGTTCCCCCCGACCCACCCGGACAGTCCGGAGGCGCCGAACCTTGACATGTCGATCACCGTGGGCTGGAACGCCGCGGTGAGGGCCGGCGTGAGTCGCGAAGAGATGGACGCGTGGGCGCTGCGTTCGCACCGCAACGCCATCGCCGCGATCGACGAGGGCCGCTTCAAAGAGGAGATCGTCCCGATCGAGACGCCGCACGGGCTGTTCGCGGTCGACGAGCACCCCCGCCGCGACACCACCATGGAGAAGCTGGCCGCACTCAAGCCGTTGCATCCGGAGATCGAGGGGTTCTCCATCACGGCAGGAAACGCGTGCGGCGCCAACGACGGTGCGGCGGCGCTGACGATCGCGAGCGACGAACTCGGCCTGCCGGCGTTGGCGACCCTGCGCTCCTGGGCCTCGGTCGGCGTCGACCCCGCCATCACCGGGCTCGCACCGGTGGAAGCGATCCCGAAAGCGCTTGCCCGTGCCGGGCTTTCGCTCTCGGACGTGGATCTGTTCGAGATCAACGAGGCCTTCGCCGCGATGTGCGTGGCCACCGTCAAGCTGCTCGACCTCGATCCCGACAAGGTCAATGTCAGCGGCAGCGGCTGCTCGCTCGGGCACCCGGTGGCGGCGACGGGCGCCAGGATGCTGGTCACGCTGGTGCACGAATTGCGTCGTCGTGGTGGTGGATTCGGGGTCGCGGCCATGTGCGCGGGCGGCGGGATGGGATCCGCGACCGTCATCGAGGTCCCCGCCCCCTAGATGGAGATCGCCGACTTGATTGCCGGCGCGCGCAACGGATCTCCGCGCGCGACGGGTCGGCTCCTTTCCCTGGTCGAGGGCGAGCGCCGCGACGAGGTGCTGGCGAGCATCGAGCCCACGCCGGTCAGCGTCATCGGCATCACCGGGCCGCCGGGGGCCGGCAAGTCGACGACGATCGCCGGCCTGGTCGGCGCCTACCGGGGACGCGGGTGCCGGGTGGCGGTGCTGGCGGTGGACCCGTCGTCACCGTTCAGCGGCGGTGCGCTGTTGGGCGATCGGATACGAATGGCCGCGCACATCAACGACTCCGACGTGTTGATCAGGTCGGTGGCGACCCGCGGTCATCTGGGGGGACTGGCCGCGGCGGTCCCGGCCGCCATCCGCCTGCTGGGGGCGATCGGTTACCACGTGGTCCTGCTGGAGACGGTGGGGGTCGGGCAGTCCGAGATCGAGATCGCCGCCGTCGCGGACCCCACCGTCGTCATCCTCAATCCCGGTGCGGGCGATGCGGTCCAGGCCGCCAAGGCGGGGGTGCTCGAAGTCGCCGACATCGTCGTCGTCAACAAGGCCGATCGCGACGGTGCCGCGCAGACGGTGCGGGACCTGCGGGCCGAGACCGACGCCCCGATCCTCAGCCTCATCGCCGACCGCGGGCAGGGCGTCGCGGAACTGGTGGCCGCGATCGAGGACCACCACCGCGCCGACAGTCGCGCGCGGCGACTGTCCCGCGCCAAAGCGCAGATCCTGTCACTGGCGCAGACGCGGTTGCGCAGCCGGCCGGACCTCGACCGGCTCGCCGAGGCGGTCGTCGACGGCGACCAGGACCCGTACTCGGCGGCCGAACGGCTGCTGTCGCCGGCCCCGCAAGAGCCGGACTGACGCCCCGCCTTGTCCCCCGATCGGGGGAATGGGGATTCATCCCGTTTGCGGACCGATCGGCGGAGGCCAGGCCGCACCGATCTCCCTACGTTGATCTTGTGCTCAACGGCACGATCCGCGATGAGTTAGGAGACCCGGCAATGGCTCGCACACCCGAACTGTCGGCCGCACACCTCGGTGAACAGCTGGAGCTGTACCGCCAGATGTGGGTTCTGCGACTGCTCGACATGGCACTGGAAGAGTCGCGAATCGACGGTCTGCTCAACGGCCCCATGGTGGCCGCGTTCGGCCAAGAGGCGGTGGCCGTCGGCACGATCGCGGCGCTTCGGCCGGGTGACATCATGAGCACCGCGATCCGCCATTTCGAACACGCCCAGCGAGTCGGTCGCGTCCTGCCATTGGGACCGGCCATCGCCGAGATGATCGCGCCGAGTCCGGTCGCGGCCGGCGGTGTGCAGGAAAGCCCGTTCGCGGCCGAATGGAAGCAGATATTCGCCACGTCGAACCCGCTGCGGCGATCGATCCTGTTCGCGCTCGGCGACGCTTACGCGCAGCAGGTGGCCGGCGGAGGCAAGGTCACGCTGTGCGTCGTCGGCGACGACGCGGTGAACTCCGCCGAGTTCAAATCGGCCGCGACGATCGCGCTGTCGTGGCGCCTTCCCGTGGTGTTCGTCGTCGAAAACATTCGCGACGGGTCCGGTGTGCGCCGGGGTCCGCGCGAGCGCCACGGACTGCCCGTGCTGTCGGTCGATGGCAAGAACGTTGTGGCGGTGCATGACTCGGTCGCCCAGGCCGTGCAGCGAGCCGGCGCCGGCGGTGGCCCCGCCCTGGTCGAGGCGGTCACCTACCGGACCAGCCACCCCGCCGGAGTCGATCCGCTGGTTTACGCCCGGCGCCAGCTGACCCGTGCGGGCGTCAGCGCCGCCCACCTCTACGAGGTGGAACGCCGGGCTCGGCGCCTTGTCGGCGAGGCGGCCGCGTTCGCGAACGCACAACTGCGCACGGAGCGTCCGGCCCCGGTGAGCGAACCGGGCCACTGGTCGCCCGCTAGCTGAGCAGGCCTTGCCGCATCGCTTCGGCAACGGCGGCTCCGCGATCGCTGACGCCGAGCTTCTCATACAGGCGTTGGACGTGGGTCTTGACCGTGGACGGGGCCACATACAGCTCGGCCGCGATCACGGGGATGCTTTGACCGCGCGCAATCCTGTTGAGTACCTCGCGTTCTCGCGCGCTGAGCACGGGACCTGTCGGTTCCGCCCGGTGACGGATCTCCGCGGTGAGGCCTCCCACCAGCGCGGGCGCCACCACGTCGCGGCCCTGCGCGCAGTCGAGCACGGCCTTGACGATCTCGCTGCGCGTCGAGTCCTTCAACACGAACCCGGCGGCCCCCTGCTGCAGTGCCTGGTAGACGATGGCGGGCTCGTCGTGCGCCGAGATCAACAGGACGCGGGTCGGCAACTGCTGACTCCGCACCGCCGCCGCCACCTGTCCGCCATCCATGCCGGGCATCCGGTAATCGAGCAGGGCGATGTCGGGAGAGTGCTGCTTGATCAATTCCAGTGCCGTCGAGCCATCCTCGGCCTCCGCGACGACATTCACCGAACCGCTCGACGAGAGCGCGCGCACAACGCCTTCCCGAAACAGCGGGTGATCGTCCCCGACAACCACCCGCACCTTTTCGGACGATGCTGGGCCGGCCATGGCGATGAGTCTAGCCCGCAAAGAGTCGACGGCAATCGGCCGAAACGCTGATGCGCGTCGGCGCGGTTTGCCCCGACGGAGCCGCCGCGGCTGAGTACTGTGTTCGCGTGGCGGTCGCCAGTGACGTGGAACTGGGTCGGGTGCGCCGGCTTCACCAGCTGCGCTCGTACCGGCTTGCGGCGGTCCTGCGGATCGGTGTGGTGGGCCTGATGATCGCTGCGATGATCAGCGGCACCCGCCGGTCCGAGTGGGCCCAGCAAACTGTGCTGATCATCGCGTACTCGGGGGTCGCGCTCTGCGCGCTGGCGCTGGCGTTTTCACGCAGCCGGCGATGGCTCGGCCGGGGCCGGCTGGCCCGGGTCGGCCGCCTGGAGCCGTTCGCGTTCACCGTCGTCGATGTTGTCGTGCTGACGGTCTTCCAAGTGCTGTCCACCAACGGCCTGCACCCGTTGCTGATCATGACCGCCCTGCCGATCTTGATAGGACTCGACGTCTCGTCCCGGCGCGCGGCGATGGTGCTGATCTTCTCCATGGTGGGATTCGCGATCGCGGTGCTCGAGGACCCGGAGATGGTCGGCTCGATCGGCGTCACCGAGGCCACATTCCGGTTCCTGCTCTACGGGTTCTTGTGTGTCACAGCGTTTGTGGCCGTGCGCGTTGAGGAGCGGCATACCCGGTCGATAGCCGGGCTCAGCACCTTGCGCGAAGAACTGCTGGCCCAGACGATGACCGCGTCCGACGTCGAGCAGCGCAGGATCTCGGAATCCATTCACGACGGGCCGCTGCAGGACATCCTGGCCGTGCGCCAAGAGCTCGTCGAATTGGATGCGGCGCTGCCCGGTGACGACCGGGTGGGGCGCGCGCTGGCCGGGCTGCAGATGGCGTCGGAGCGATTGCGGCAGGCGACTTTCGAGCTGCATCCGGCCGTTCTCGAGCAGGTCGGCCTGGCGGCCGCGGTCCAGCAACTGGCCACCTTCGCCGCCCAGCGATCGGGCATCGAGATTGCGACCGACATCGACTACCCGATTCGGAGCGCCATCGACCCGGTGGTGTTCGGGGTGGTGCGCGAGCTGTTGTCCAACGTGGTGCAACATTCGCGGGCCCGCAGCGCGTCGGTCACGCTCGGCATCACCGACGAGATGTGCGTCTTGCACGTGGTCGACGACGGTGTGGGATTCAACGACGAGACGGTGGCGCGCCGCGTCGGCGAGGGCCACATCGGACTGGCGTCACACCGGGCCCGCGTGGAGGCCGCCGGGGGAGTGTTCGTCTATCTCGATGTTCCGGTGGGCACGCACATCTGCGTCGAGCTGCCGATCGCCAGAAGTGATCGCTGCCCGTCGCCCGCTAGCTGAGGTCGACGGGCTTCCCGGTGGCGGCGGCGTGGCCTGCGCGGTATCCGAAAACCAGTGCCGGGCCCAGTGTCCCGCCAGCGCCACCGTAGGCGCGTCCGGTGACGCCGGCCATCGCGTTGCCGGCGGCGAACAGGCCCGGTATCGGTTCACCACCGACGTGCAGCACGCGCCCGTCGCGGTCGGTGCGCGGTCCACCCTTGGTGCCCATCGCGCCGATGCACACCGGCACCGCGTAGAAGGGCGCGGTGTCGATCGGGCCGAGGGTCTTCCCGGCGAGTGCGGTCGCGCTGTCGTCGCCCCAATAGCCGTCGTAGGCGCTGGACCCGCGCCCGAAATCGGGATCGGCGCCTTCGGCGACGTGGCGGTTCCACCCCTCGACGGTGCGGACCAAGCCGCCCGCGTCGATGCCGGTCTTGGCGGCCAACTCGGCGAGGGTCGTCGACTCGCAGAACCAGTCCGGAACGGGCTGCCCCGGCTCGGTGCCGAGGAACCCGTAGCGCTGCAAGTGAATTGAATCGAACACCATCCACCCGCGGTCGTTGACGTAGCCGCCCCGGGGATCGAGGTAGTGAAAGGCGCCTGCCATCGAGTTGTAATCGCACGCCTCGTTGACGAAGCGGCGCCCCGCCGAGTTGACGATGATGCTCCGCGGCCGGGTGCGCTCCAGACGCACGCTGCGGCTGCGTGGCTTGCCCTCGATGGTGTCGCCGGGAATTTGCACGATCGGCACCCACCAGGCCTCGCCCATGTTGGCCAGTTCCGCGCCGTGCGCCATCGCCATGCGCAGGCCGTCTCCGGTGTTGTTGGGCGGAGACACCGCGCCGTGCATCGGGCCACGCAGGAATGCCTGGACCAGACCCGCATCCCATTCGAAGCCACCGACACCCAGGACGACTCCGCGGCGCGCGCGCACCCGGATGCTTCGCTCGGCCAAGGCGATGCGCACCCCGACGATCTCGCCATTCTCGGCGATGAGCTCTTCGGCCCGGGCGTCAGTCCGGGGTGTGACCCCGGCATCCAGCAATCCGTTGAGCAGACCCGCGATCAACGCCGTCCCGGCGACGCAGAGGTCGCTGCCTTGGTCGATCGTCACGTGCAGGCGCGCCCTCGTTTCCGCATCGATACCGACGTTGGACCAATCGGCCGGGAACGCGGTGATCCGGCGACCCCACTCGCCGAGCCGGTTCAGATCGAACGGCCCCGCGGTGAGGGACCGGCCGCCGCCGGGCTGCCCTCCCGGCAGTTCGGGCCGGTAGTCCGGAAAGCCGGTGGCGATCTCGAAGCGCAGCCCGCTGTGTGCCTCGACGAAGTCGAGCATTGCGGGACCGGTGTGCACGAAGGTCTCGACCAGTTCGTCGTCCATCGAGCCCAGGGATTGCGCGCGCAGGTATCGCAGCGCGTCCGCGGGCGTCAATTCGCCCTCGGGAGAACGGTTGTGGGCGGGGATCCACACCACGCCGCCCGACACCGCGGTGGTGCCGCCGACGGTCGGCGCCTTCTCGAAAACCTCCACCGACGCGCCGGCCGCAGCGGCGGTGAGCGCGGCGGTGAGCCCGGCGCCTCCGCTGCCGAGGACGACGACATCGGCCTGCATGTCCCACGGCATGAATTGCTACCCCTTCAGCTCAGCAGGTCGGACAACTGTTTCGCGGCTTTGACGACCGCATCCTTCCCGCGCATCACGACGTCTTCCCGGTGCGAGATCAGGTTGATGCAGGTTGGCGGCGACGGCGGCGGGCGGTGCACCGCCACGGCGAGGCCGTAGGTGTTCGGCTCGATCTCCCCGTACGTGGTCACCCAGCCCCGCTCGCGCGCGCGGGTCACCAGATCTCGCTCTCCCGGGCGCGGCGGCATGCTGGCGAGCAAGGCGATCCCGGCGGCGCCGCGGTCCAGCGGATATCGGCTGCCTTCGTGGAAGGACAGTTGGTAGGCCACATGGCTTGGCACGATCACCGCGATGGCCACCTGCTGGTCGCCCTCGGCGATGAGCAACGAGACCGTGGTGCCGAGCTCGTCGGCCAGGGCACGCAGCGTCGGAAGGCTGACTTGGCGCACGTTGCGGTCGAATGCGGCGCCCAGAACGGCGAGGCCGGACGCGGGGCGGTAGCGGCCGTCCTCTCCCTTGGCCAACAGCCGAAACTCGGTCAGCGTTGTCAGCAATCGGTAGGCGATCGTGCGATGCACCCCGACCTGGTCCGCCAGCTGTTGCACGGTGAGGCCGCCGGGCGAATCCGCCACCATTTGCAGCGCCGTCAGTCCCCTGGCCAGCGTCTGCGAACCCGTGCCCGAACCCGTCACAGCCTTGACAGACCTACACGCGAGAGCGAAGCTCTATATATAACGCACATTAGTGTGCGATATTAGCACACAAGGTACGTCGAAAACGAGAACGAGATTTCCCTACTCATCGGCCAGAGAGGAACCGTGGCGGAGTTCGAGAGCATCTGGAGCGATCTGCAGGGCGTCGCATTCGAGCTGGGCTACCTCGACGCCGGGGGAGTGCGGACCCGGTATCTACGGGCCGGCGACCCCGGCAAGCCGGTGCTGGTGCTGTTGCACGGATCAGGCGGCCACGCCGAGGCGTACGTCCGCAACCTGGGGGCGCACGCCGAGCATTTCTGGACCTGGTCCATCGACATGCTGGGCCACGGCTATACCGATAAGCCGGGCCACCCGCTGGAGGTCCGGCACTACGTCGAGCATCTGATGGCGGTCCTGCGCACCATCGGTGTCGATCGCGCCTGCATCAGCGGTGAATCGCTGGGCGGCTGGGTGGCCACCCGCGCCGCCATCGACCATCCGGACGTGGTGGACCGGCTCGTCCTGAACACCGCCGGCGGCTCGCAGGCCGACCCGGTCGTGATGAAGCGGATCATCACGCTGTCCATGGCCGCCGCCGAGGACCCGACCTGGGAGACGGTGCAGGCGCGGATCAAGTGGCTGATGGCCGACAAGTCCAAGGACTACGACGACCTGGTGGCCAGCCGCCAACGCGTCTATCGCCAACCGGGGTTCGTCGACGCCATGCGGGACATCATGGCGCTGCAGGACCCGGAGATTCGGGCGCGCAACATCATCGGCCCCGACGAGTACGGTGCGATCATCGCGCCCACGCTGGTGCTGTGGACCAGTGACGACCCGACCGCCGACGTGACCGAGGGCCGCCGGATCGCGTCGATGATTCCCAACGCGCGCTTCGAGGTGATGCCCGGCTGCGGTCACTGGCCTCAGTACGAGGACCCCAAGACGTTCAATCGTCTGCATCTTGACTTCCTGCTGGGGCGGTGATGGTCGACCCGGGGCGTGAGCCGGCAGGAATCGAGACCGACGTTGTCGTGGTCGGGGCGGGACCGGTCGGCCTCACGCTGGCGAACATCCTTGGTCTGCAAAGCATTAGCACCATCCTGGTCGAGGAACGGGACACGCTGATCGACTATCCGCGCGGGGTGGGGCTCGACGACGAGGCGTTGCGGACCTTCCAGTCGATCGGGCTGGCCGACCGGGTCGTGCCGCACACGGTGCCGAACCAGATCCTGCGGTTCGTCGACGCCAAGCGGCGCGTCCTCGCCGAAATGGCCCCGCCCGACGCCCGGTTCGGGTGGCCGAAGCGCAATGGCTTCGTGCAGCCCCTCGTCGACGCCGAATTGCTGGCTGGCCTGGACCGGTTCGAGCATGTCCAGGTGTGGTGGGGACGACCGATGACCGCCTGCCGGCAGGACGACGACGGGGTGACCGTCGAACTCGGCGGCGGGCGCGACCACCAAAAGTCCAGCCTGCGTGCGCGTTACGTGGTCGGCTGCGACGGGGGCCGCAGCATGACCCGCCGCATGATGGACGTGTCGTTCGATGGAACCACATCGTCCACGCGCTGGCTGGTGGTCGACATCGCCAACGACCCGCTCGGCCACCCCAACAGCGAGGTGGGCGCCGACCCCGAACGCCCGTACGCCTCGATCTCGATCGCGCACGGAATTCGCCGGTTCGAGTTCATGATTCACGCCGACGAGACCGACGAGCAGGCGGAGGATCCGGCATTCCTGACCCAGATGCTGGCCCGGATGGTGCCGCATCCCGACCGCGTCGACGTGATCCGTCGGCGGGTCTACACGCATCACTCGCGAATCGCCGGCGCGTTCCGCAAGGGCCGCATGTTACTGGCCGGGGACGCCGCGCATCTGATGCCGGTATGGCAGGGCCAGGGTTACAACAGCGGAATCCGGGACGCGGCCAACCTGGGTTGGAAGCTCGCGGCGGTGGTCAGCGGCCGCGCCGACGACAAGCTCCTGGACACCTATGACGTGGAGCGCCGCAAACACGCGCGGGCGATGATCGACCTGTCCACAATGGTGGGTCGAGTGATCTCGCCGACCAACCGGCGGATTACCGGTGTGCGAGACCTGCTGGTGCGGTCGGCGTCAATTGTGCCGTCGCTCAAGCGGTATGTGCTGGAAATGCGGTTCAAGCCGATGCCGCGCTACGAGCAGGGCGCCGTTGTGCACAGTGCTCCCGGCCGCGCGGATTCGCCGGTGGGGACCCTGTTCATCCAGCCCAGGGTCGACACCCGCGATCGCCGGAACGTGCTGCTGGACGATGTGCTCGGGGACTGGTTCGCCGTGCTGTGCTGGAACAACCACCCCCGCAGGATCCTCGGCGACGTTGCCTTTGCGAACTGGAAAGCGCTGGGCGCCCGGTTCTTTGCGCTGCGGCCACTGACCCAGCTGAACTGGACCGGGCACGACGATCCCGACGTCGTGCTCGTCGGCGATCGCGACGGGGCCGTCAAATCGTGGTTCGACACCCACCAGGAATCGGTGTTGTTCCTGCGTCCCGACCGGTGCATCGCCGGCGCCTGCATCGCTCAGCGCGCGCCCGACCTCAGCGCCGCCCTCCTGGACGCCCTCACGCTTACGCCGCGAGGGGGTGATCCGCAAAGTGGCACTGGCTCTGTGCTGTATGTCGCACAGCCCGCTCCTGAATCTTCCGGGGCCGTCGCGGGACCTGCTTGACGACATCGAATCCGCGATCGCCGACGCCCGGCATTTCGTCGACGACTACGACCCCGACCTGGTGATCGTCTTTTCCCCGGACCACTACAACGGCTTCTTCTACAAGATGATGCCGCCCTTTTGTATCGGCACGAGCGCCAACGGGGTCGGGGATTACGGCACCCATGCCGGTCCGCTGAACGTCCCGGAGAAGCTGGCGACCGGATGCGCGAAGGCCGTGCTGGACGCGGGCGTCGACGTCGCCGTCTCGGCCTGCATGGACGTCGACCACGGCACCGTGCAGCCGCTCGAGAAGCTGTTCGGGGAAGCCACCTCTCGCCCGGTCATACCCATCTTCATCAACGCGATCGGCGTGCCATTGGGGCCGTTGCATCGCTGCCGGGCGCTCGGTACCGCCGTCGGCGCCTATCTGGCCACACTGGACAAGCGGGTGCTGTTGCTGGGATCCGGTGGCTTGTCCCACAGCCCGCCGGTGCCGACCCTGGCGACCGCGCCGCCGCCGGTGCTCGAGCGCATCGTGCACGGCCGGCCGATGACACCCGAGCAGCGGCAAGCGCGGCAGGCGGCCGTGATCGACGCGGCCAAGAGCTTCGCCGCCGGCGACAGCGACCTGCAGGAACTGAACCCGGTGTGGGATCAGCGGTTCCTCGAGATCGTCGACGACGGCCGGCTGGACGAACTCGACCGGTGGTCGAATTCGTTCGTGGCCCACGAGGGCGGCAGCTCCGCCCAGGAGATCCGGACCTGGGTCGCCGCGTTCGCGGCGCTGGCGAGTGCGGGTCCCTACCAAATCGTCGGGCGCTATTACAAACCGGCCGCCGAGCTGATCGCCGGCTTCGCCATCAGGACGGCGGTGCCGGAATGACCGCGGCACCAGACGGTTTCGACCACGTCGTCGACGTGGTCGTCGTCGGCTCGGGCGGCGGCGGCATGACGGCGGCGCTGACCGCCCAGGCCGCCGGGTTGGACGCGTTGGTCGTGGAGAAGTCGTCCTTCTTCGGCGGCTCCACCGCCCTGTCCGGCGGCGGCATCTGGGTTCCAGGGGCGCCCGCCCAGCGCAGGGAGGGCTACTGCCCCGAACCCGAACGCGTCGTTGAATACCTGTGCCGGATCACCGACGGACTGGTCAGTGAGGCGCGCATCCGGCAGTACGTCGAGTCCGCCCCGAAAATGCTCGGATTCCTCGAACGGCTCTCCGGATGGTGTGAGTTCGTCTGGAAACCCGGCTACGCCGACTATTACCCGGAACTGCCCGGCGGATCCGAACTCGGCAGCACGATCAACGTGCCGCCCATCGATCTGCGCAAGCTCGGCCCCGACGAGCAGCGGCTGCTGCAGCCCCTGGCACTAGCACCCAAGGGAATCTGGCTGGGCCCCAAGGAGCTTCGCACCTTCTACCGGATCCGGCAATCATGGTCCGGCAAGGCCGTGCTGCTCAAGCTGATCTCGCGGATGGTACGGGCGCGGGTCTTCGGCGAGCGCATGGCGGCGATCGGCCAGTCACTGGCGGCCCGGCTCAGGTTGACCATGCGCGAACGCGGCATCCCGCTATGGCTGGACTCCCCGATGACCGAGTTGCTCACCGACGCCGCGGGGGCGGTGAGCGGTGTGACGGTCGAACGAAACGGGAAGATGCAGCGGATCGGCGCGCGCCTGGGGGTCATCCTGGCGTCCGGAGGCTTCGACCACGACCTGGCCTGGCGAAAGGAACTCCTGCCCGTTGTCGACCAGGACTGGAGCTTCGGCAACCCCGCCGCCATGGGCGACGGCATCCGTGCGGCCCAAAAGCTAGGCGCGGCAACGGAGCTGCTCGACCAGGCGTGGTGGTTCCCGGCCATCCATTGGCCGGACGGCCGAATGCAGTTCATGCTCAACGAACGCATGATGCCGGCGCAGTTCATCGTCAACGGCAACGGCAAGCGTTTCATCAACGAGGCCGCACCGTACATGGACTTCGGCCACGCGATGATCGACGGGCAGAAATCTGGGGTCACCCACATCCCCTGCTGGTTGATCACCGACCACAGGTCGTGGAATCGCTACGTCATCGGCGGCCACCTGCCGATACCCAAAATCCCGGGAGCGCCGGTGCCCACCGGCCGTAAGGTCCCCGCGGCGTGGCTGGAATCGGGCGTGGTCAAGGCGGCGACGACGTGGCGGGACATGGCGGCCGAGATCGGTGTGCCTGCCGACAACCTGGCCGAAACCGCCCGCCGCTTCAACGAACTCGCCGACACGGGCCACGACGACGACTTCAACCGCGGGGACAGCGTCTACGACAACTACTACGGGGACCCGACGCTACCCAACCCGAACCTGTACCCGTTGGGCAAACCGCCGTACTACGCATTCCGGATCGTCCTCGGCGACCTCGGGACCTCGGGTGGCCTGCGGACCGACGAGTACGCACGCGTGCTCCGCGACGATGACACGGTGGTACCGGGCCTGTACGCGGTGGGCAACACCTCCGCCCCGGTGATGGGACGCAGTTACGCCGGTGCGGGGGCGACCATCGGCCCCGCGATGACCTTCGGCTTCGTCGCGGCGAATCACATTGCCGCACACGCAGCCAAAAGGACCCTTAGTTCTCATAGGAGGTAACGATGAAAATCTCGCTGTTCTACGAGTTCGCCCTACCGCGGCCCTGGGCGCCCGACGACGAACACGTCATGATGCAAGAATGTCTCGACGAGGTCGAGGCCGCCGACAAGGCGGGGTTCTCCACCGTGTGGTTGACCGAGCACCACTTCCTCGAGGAGTACTGCCACTCGACGGCACCGGAGATCTTCCTGGCCGCGGCCAGCCAGCGGACCAAGAACATCCGCCTGGGGTTCGGCATCATGCACCTGCCGCCGGTGGTCAACCACCCCGCGCGGGTAGCCGAACGGATCGCCACGTTGGACCTGCTCTCCAACGGCCGCGTCGAGTTCGGCACCGGCGAATCGTCCTCGGTCGGTGAACTCGGCGGATTCAACATCGACCCCGCCGACAAGCGGGCGCAATGGGAAGAGGCGCTCGAAGTTTCGATCCGCTGCATGATCGAGGAGCCGTTCGCCGGGTTCAACGGCGAGCACGTCCAGATGCCGGCGCGCAACGTCGTTCCCAAGCCGCTGCAAAAGCCGCATCCGCCCGTCTGGGTCGCCTGCACCCGGCCGGCGAGCGTGCAGATGGCCGCCCAGAAGGCAATCGGTGCACTGAGTTTCGCCTACACCGGTCCCGGGCCGCTGACCGAGCGAGTGAACGGCTACTACAAGGAGTTCGAAGAGAGCGGCGTTCCCGTCACACCGCGGATCAATCCCAACATCCTGGCCATCGGGGGCGACCTGTCGATGATGGTCGCCAAGACCGACGAGCAGGCGCTGCAACGGCTGGGGCAGGGCGGCGGATTCTTCTCGTTCGGGATCATGCACTACTACATGACGGGCGTGCACACCCCCGGGCGGACCGGCGTGTGGAAGCGGTATCTCGAAGAGGTGGAGAAGGATCCGACGCTGGCCTATGGACCGGGACGCGGCGCGATCGGGTCGCCGTCGACCGTCCGGGAATTCCTGCGCGGGTATGAGGAAAGCGGTGTCGACGAGATCATCCTGCTGCTCAACCCGCGCAGCCACGAGGGCACCATGGAATCCATCGAGCTGATGGGCTCTGACGTCCTGCCCGAATTCATCGAGCGCGACGCCAAGGCGGTCGCCGAGAAGGCGAAGCGGCTGGAACCCGTCATCGAGAAGGTGGAATCGCGACGACCGGCCTCCACCGCGCCGATGTTCGACGAGAAATACTCGTTCGGGGGCCTGCCCACCGGCCGGGGCGGTAAGTTCACCGCCAGTGAGATCCCCGAAGCCATGGCGGAGATCAACGAGGGCCGTGTCCAGGCGGCGCAGCGCCTGAAGGAGCAGCAGCAGAAGAAGTGACCGTGCAAGGTCGCTGAAAGAGGAGCCGGGCTTGGGATCGATCGACGAGCTCTGGCGTTACGACGGCCGCCGCGCGGTGGTGACCGGATGCGCCTCGGGCATCGGCAGACACGTGGTGCGCCAGCTCAGCGAACTCGGTGCGGACGTCATCGGGCTGGATAAGCACCGGCCCGAATTCCGGCTCAACGACTTTCGTGAGACGGACCTGGCCGACCCGCGTTCGATCGACGACGCCGTGGCGTCGATCGGCGGGCCGGTTGACGCGCTCTTCAACGTCGCCGGAATCTCGTCCGGAGTAGGTGATCCGCCGCTGGTCGCCACAGTCAACTTCCTGGGCCTGCGTCATTTGACCGAGGCGCTGGTCCCGAACATGGCCGCGGGATCCTCGATCGTGAGCGTCTCCTCCCTCGCGGCGGCTGCCTACCGCGAGCATGCGGCTGCGGTGGCACCGCTGCTGAACACCGCGACGATGCAGGAGGGCATCGAGTGGTGTCACACCAATCGCGAAGGCTTGGGCAATGGCTACCAACTGTCCAAGGAAGCGATCATTTTTTACACCATGCGAAGCGCTACGCCATTGGGCGCCAGTGGAATCCGCATCAACTGCACGGGTCCCGGGGTCACGGAGACTCCGATCCTCGACCAGCTGCGCACGGCCTACGGGCAGGGCTTCCTCGACGGCATCCCCAAGCCGTTGGGTCGGGTTTCCGGCCCAGCGGAGCAGGCCGCGGTATTGCTCTTCTTGAATAGTTATGCGGCCAGCTACATCACCGGGCAGATCATTTGGGTCGACGGCGGAAACGTGGGCGCCGCGATGGCTCGTGAGCTCTTGACTGGACGGGAAGGAGCCCCGTGACCGACTTGACTGCTTTCCGGCGGGTCGCGCGTGACGTCTCGAATTGGGGACGCTGGGGGGACGACGACGAGCTTGGCACTTTGAACTTCATCACCGCGGAGAAGGTCGCCCAGGCGGCGAGTTTGGTCAGGCACGGCAAGGTGTTCCCGCTCGGCGTCGACTTCGGCGCCTCGGGGCCGCAGGGCGCATTCGAGTTCCGGCACAACCCGGTCCACATCATGACCGTCGACGGCGGGGACGTGAACACGCTGGCCAAGTACGGGCCCAGCTGGCCGCGTAACCCGTTGGCCCAGCAGCTGAGTGGTTACATGACGGCCGACAACCCGTTTCGGTTCAACGACGACATCATCATCATGCCGCTACAGGCCGCCAGCCAGTGGGATGCGCTGTCCCACGTCTACTACGACGATCACCTCTACAACGGCTTCGCGGCGGATTCGGTGACCAGCTTGGGCGCCTACCACTGCGGCATCGACAAGGTCGACGTCAAGGGCATCACGTCCCGCGGTGTGCTGCTGGATGTGGTTCGCCATCGGGGGGCGGAGGTCTTCCTCGAAGCCGGGAACCCGATCTCGCCGGAAGAACTCGACGACGTGGTTCGCGCCCAGGGTGTGACGATTGGCCGAGGTGACGTCCTGCTCATCCGGACCGGCTGGTGGACAAGGTTTCTCATGACCGGGAACAAGACGGAAGGCTATTCCGGCCTGGACTGGCGATGCGCCCAGTGGCTGCACGATCACGAGATCGCGGCCGTCGCCGCCGACAACCTTCAGGTCGAAGACCTGGTGTCCGGGATCGACGGCATCACCTTCCCCCTGCATCTGCTCTGCTTGCGCGATATGGGGATGATCTTCGGCGAATACTGGGATCTCACCGCGCTGGCCGAGGACTGCGCCGCCGACGGTGTCTACGAGTTCCAGCTGGTCGCCCCGCCCCTGCGGGTGGTCGGCGCCGTGGGCTCTCCGGTCAACCCGATCGCGATCAAGTGATGGACTTCCAGCGCAAGACCATGCTGGTGGACGGCCTGACGACCGGCTACCTGGAAGCGGGCGAGGGCGACCCGGTGGTGCTGCTGCACGGCGGAGAGTTCGGCGCCAGCGCCGAATTGGGCTGGGAACACAACATCGCCGCGCTCGCGTCACGGTACCGGGTGCTGGCGCCGGACCAGCTGGGCTTCGGCCGGTCGGCGAAGGTCATCGACTTCGTCGACGGGCGCGGGATGCGGATTCGCCACGTGGCGCGGTTCTGCGAGCTGCTCGGGGTCGGTTCGGCGCACTTCGTGGGCAACTCGATGGGCGCGATCAACCTGCTCACCGATGCCACCTCGGACGCGCCGCGGCTGCCGGTCCGCAGCCTGGTGATCATCTGCGGAGGCGGGGAGATTCAACAGAATCGGCACTTCGAGGCGCTACAACAGTACGACGCAACGCTTCCCGGCATGCGGCGCATCGTCGAGGCGCTGTTCGCCGACCCGGGCTTCCCCGCCGACGACCGCTACGTGCGGCGCCGCTACGAGTCCAGCACCGCGCCCGGCGCGTGGGAGGCGGTCGCCGCGGCCAGGTTTCGCCGCCCGGGCGCCACGCCGTCCACGACGCCATCGAGTACCCGCCAGTACGAACGCGTCACGGCGCCGACGCTGGTCGTGGAGGGGGAAGACGACAAGCTGCTCCCGGCCGGCTGGGCCGCCCAGATCGCCAAGGCGATCGAGGGCGCCCGCTCGGTCGTGGTCGACAATGCCGGCCACTGCCCGCAGATCGAGCAGCCGACCACGGTGAACCGGCTGCTCTTGGACTTTCTCGCCGCGAGCGGCTAGAACACGTAGTCCAGCCGGGTCTCCATGCCGGCTTCTTGGTGATAGGTGTTGTGGCAGTGCAACTGCCACAGGCCGGGATTGTCGGCCACCAGCACGGCGAGCAGTTTCTGCTTGGGCAGCACCATGAGGGTGTCCTTGCGCGCACCGGGACTACCGTCGGCCTTGATCAGTTGGAACGTGTGGCCGTGCAGGTGCATCGGGTGATACATCATCGTGGCGTTGTCGAATGTGATGGTGGGCCGATCGCCCTGGCGGACGTGCAGCGGCTCGGTGTCGCTGTAGGGCTTTCCGTTGATCGTCCAGCTGTATTGGGTCATGTTGCCGCCCAGGACGACCGGCAGGTTCAGGCCGGGCTGCGGCCGGCCCAGGTTGACGGGCGTTGTCGCCGTGAACATGTCGACGGTGCCCACCCGCCGGTCGAGTTCCGCCGGGCGGAGCCCCGGGTCGGGTGCGCTGCCCGCCCCGGTGGACAGGAGCGTTCGCGCCAGCGCGTTCTTCCCTTCGGCGAGTGCGACCAGCGGGAAAACGCCGTCGGCCGCGGTCACGATGACGTCGTAGCGCTCGGCCATGCCGATCAGCAGGGCGTCGACCTGGACCGGCACTACGGGATAACCGTCGGTATGGGTGACCGTCATCGAATGACCGGCCAGCGCGACGCGGAACGTGGTGTCCGAGCCGGCATTGATGAACCGGATCCGGATGCGCTGTCCCGGCTTGGCGTTGAAGGTCATGGGGGCGGCGGGGATTCGGCCGTTGATCAGGTAGTAGGGGTAGGCGATGTCCCCGGCGTCGCCGCCGAGCAGATCGCTCTTGCCGACGCCTCCCCCAGGCGCCCCGGCGGCCGAGGCCGCCGGGCTGCTCGAGGTGGTGGCGCTGGTCGACGATGTCGAGGTCTCACCGGTCGACGACGTTGTCGTCGGCGTCTCACTGGCCGTAGTGGTGGTAGAGGTAGTGGTGGTCGCACTCGTCGTGGTCTCGGGGGCGCTTGGCGGAACGGGTTTGTTCGGGCTGGTCAGTTCGGTGTAGAGCTGCTGCGGCGACTTCCCGACACCATCGGTCCAATCGTCAAGGACCACAATCCATTCGGCGTCGTAATTGCCTTCGGTCGGGTCTTCGACGATGACCGGCAGGTACAAGCCCATGTCAGCGTCCAGGCCGGTGTGCGGATGGGCCCAGTAGGTGCCGGCATTCGGGACGGAGAAGCGGTAGGTGAAGTCCTGCCCGGCGGCGATGTTCGGGGTGGCGGGCGCGGCGCCGTCCATGTCGTTGCGCAGCGCAATGCCGTGCCAATGCACCGACGTCGGGCGGTCCAGCCGGTTCGACACCGTCACCACCAGCTCGTCGCCGATCCTCGCCCGGATCGGCGAGCCCGGAATGGTGTTGCCATAGGACAGCGTGCGAACGACGGGTCCGCCCAGGTCGACCTGGGCCTGCTGGGCGGTCAGGCCGGCGGTGACGGTGCGGCCACTGTGCGGTCGGGCGGCCTCGGCCGCTGCGATGGCGGCGGCCAGCTGAGCGTTGCCGGACGGCGGCGGCTTTGACTGACTGCACGCTGCCAGCGCGAATCCGCCGGCGATGCCGGCGGCCATGAATCCGCGCCTGGTGAGCCGAACGCCGGGGGCGGTGGCCTCGCCCGTGGGAAGCACAGACATCACCGCTCCTCGTCGTCGTCGATCTCTGGCGTCCTATACGCTGCTCGGCCGCGGGGCTGCGCGCAACTACCTACGCGATTCATGTCGAGATTGCCGCCAGGGTCGTGCCGTCGATGGAGACCGCAACCCTCACGGCAATCTCGGGTTGTCGGGTTCGGACTATCCGCCGTTGGGCGCGTGGGAAGCCATCCACGCGCTGAACGTGGTGGGGTAGACGACGACGTCTTCGCCATCGACGGGAACGATGCTGCGCTCGTCGAGCACCGCGCCGTAATAGCGGGCGTCATTGTCGGTGACCACCTGGCGCTCATCGCCGGTCGCGGCGAACCGGGTCCGGATGAAATCGTCCATACCGCGCTTCTCCGGGCCGGCAATGTTGATCAGCCCGTTGACCGGGTCACCGGTCGTCGCGCGGGTCACGGCCGTGGCGACATCCGCGGCGGCGATCGGCTGGAACGCCCCGTGCGGCGCGCGGACGGTGCCACCGTCGGTCATCGAATCGGCAATGCCGTCAACGAATTCGAAGAACTGGGTCGCCCGCACGATCGAATACGTGGCTCCCGATTCCACGATTTCTTCTTCCTGGGCGACTTTGGCTCGCATGTAACCACTTTCAGCCGTCCGGTCCGCCCCCACGATCGAGAGCGCGACGTGGTGCTGCACGCCGGCCGCCCGCTCCGCCTCGAGCAGATTGCGGGTAGAGGTGGTGAAGAAGTTCAAAACGTCCTCGTCGGCCCAGGACGGCGAGTTGGAGACATCGACAACCGTGTGGACGCCGGCCAGCGCCTCGGCGACGCCTTCGCCCGTGACCGCGTTGACCCCCGACCTCGGCGAGGCCGGGACGGCCTCGTGCCCCAGCTCGGTGAGCTGGGCGACGACCTGCGATCCGATGAGTCCGCTGCCTCCGACGACCAAAACCTTCATGACCACACCTCCCTAATTTCCCGATGAATCGACCCGTTCAGCATTGCGTGCGCGCGGGCCAGGCGGAACCCCGGGAGTAGAAACGGCATGGGTTGCCGCGGCCACCGGCCGCGCCCTTAAATCAACTGCTTGACTTAATGCTTGCGGCCCCGATTAACTCGTCGGGTGGTCAACGAATTGGACGGCAAGGTTGCCATCGTCACCGGCGGCGCCTCCGGAATCGGTCGCGGCATCGCGGAACGGTTTGTGGCCGAGGGGGCCCGGGTCGTCATCGCCGACGTCGAGACGGCCAGGGGGGAGGAACTGGCCGCCACGCTCGGCGCCGCCGCGCTGTTCCGGCGGACGGACGTCTCCGATCCCGAACAGGTCGCGGCGTTGGTCGCCGCCACCGTCGAGCAGTTCGGTGGCCTGCACGTCATGGTGAACAACGCCGGAATTTCGAGCCCGCTGCGCCGATTGCTCGACGACGACCTCGCCGACTTCCAACGCGTGATGGGGGTCAACGTGCTCGGAGTGATGGCCGGTACCCGCGACGCCGCCCGGCACATGGCCGACCGCGGCGGCGGGTCGATCATCAACCTGACGTCGATCGGCGGTATCCAGGCGGGCGGCGGTGTGATGATCTACCGCGCCTCGAAAGCCGCGGTGATCCAGTTCACCAAGTCGGCGGCAATCGAGCTGGCGCGCCACGAGATTCGGGTCAACGCCGTCGCGCCGGGAAACATCCCCACGCCGATCCTGGCGTCGTCCGCCGCCGGCATGGATCCAACCGAGCTCGAACGATTCGAGGCGCGGGTGCGCGAGACGATGCGCGAGGACCGGCCGCTGAAGCGTGAGGGCACGCCCGACGATATCGCCGAGGCGGCGTTGTACTTTGCCACCGACCGGTCCCGCTATGTCACGGGAACCGTGCTGCCGGTGGATGGGGGGACGTGCGCCGGGAAGGCGATTCGCTCCCGCAACGATTCACGCAAGAGCGAGTGAGATTCGGGTCAGGGCCCTTCCGCGGGATGTCCGGCGTGGGTTTCCAGCCGTAGCTTGGCCAGGGCCTGCGCGCGCGTGAGGTCTTCGGTGCCGGCGCTTTCCGCGATCACGCTGTGGGAATGCGTCAGCACGCTCAGCACCGCCTCGCTGGGAAGGTCGGGGAACTGGCGCGCCAGCCCTTCGGCCGCGCTCCTCAACTCGAACAGTTTGGGATACGCGCGGTCCGCGGGGGTGGGCGGCACCACGCGGGTGACGTCCTGGGCGTGTTGCAGCACGCCGACCGTCTTCTTGCCTTCTTTGATCGGCGAATTCATCGGTGTCCACACCTTGTAGATGAATTCGCCCGGATTCTGCGGGTCGGGAAGGTCGTAGCGCTGTACGCCCAGCCAATGCCGGACCCCGCGGCGAAGGACGAACTCCAACGACGCCGAGACGTTGGCCACGCCGTCGGCTTCCGGATCGGCCGGGTTGTCCGGGAAGGCGTCGAACAGCGGGCGGCCGAGCAAGCTTTCCCGCGGGTGCCCCGACGCCCGTTCGCAGGCCACGTTCACCGCACGGATCCGCCAGTCGGCGTCGGTCACCAGGTACGGCGCCCACTTCGACTGGAACCACGCGGAGTCCTCGATGGCCGAGACCCGGTTGGCTGACAACATGGCTACCCCTACCGGTCCTTCACTGTCCTGGCACCACCACGCTCCCGACGCGCGAGAAACCATCGTGACCCCGCAGGGCCGGCCCCGGCGAGGGACCTTTGTCACCCGCCGTCCGCCAAGTGGCATCCAAGCGGCCGCCCAACGGCAAAGTCCGGAATTAAATCAATCGCTTGACTTAATCGACACGCCGCGGTTGACTGACCGGGTGACCACGATCGGTCGGACCGTTCGCACCGAGCGGGCCAGCTCCACTCAGGAAGCGATCTTGGTCGCGGCCGAGCGGCTGTACGCCGAGCACGGCATGTTCGCCGTGTCGAACCGGCAGGTGAGCGAGGCCGCCGGGCAAGGCAATAACGCCGCGGTGGGCTACCACTTCGGCACGAAGGCCGACCTGGTGCGGGCGATCGAACACAAGCACCGCGGGCCGGTAGAGCAGCTACGCGAGCAGATGGTGGCCGAGCTGCTCGAGTCGGGCGGTTCCACCGAGCTGAGGGATTGGGTCGCCTGTCTGGTGCGTCCCCTCACCGACCACCTGGAGGAGCTCGGCAACCCCACCTGGTATGCGCGATTCGCGGCGCAGGCGATGACCGATCCCGCCTACTACAACATCATCGTCAAGGGCGCCCTGAGCTCGCCCTCCCTGGTTCAGGTGGTCGAGGGCATCAATGGCTGCCTGCCGGAGCTGCCGGCCGAGGTGCACTTCGAACGAAACATCATGGCCCGCAACCTGTTGATGCACACCTGCGCCGACCGGGAACGCGCGCTCGCCGCGGGCGCCTCGCCACCGGGGCGGTCCTGGCGGGCCGCCGCATCGGGCCTCATCGATGCCATCGTGGGCCTGTGGCTGTCACCCGTGACGCCGTACGAGTGAAAGGTCTGCAGATGAAAGTGACTGTCGACCAGAACGTCTGCGCCTCGTCGGGAAACTGCGTGATGAACGCCCCCGAGGTGTTCGACCAGCGCGACGACGACGGCGTCGTCGTTCTGCTCAACCCCCATCCGTCGGCCGAGCAGGCCGAGGGCGCGCGGCGAGCCGCCGCGGCCTGCCCCGCGCTGGCTATTCACATCGAGGAATGACATGCCCGAGACGGTGACGAACACTTCCGCGACCGCCGCGGCCGCGGAGATCCCGGAGTATCCGATGCCGAGGCAGGCCGGCTGTCCCTTCGCCCCGCCGCCCGGTGTCATGGCGCTGGCCGAGGCGCGACCGCTGTCCCGGGTGCGGATCTGGGACGGCAGCACACCGTGGCTGGTCACCGGCTATGAGCAAGTGCGGGAACTGTTCTCGGATTCACGGGTCAGCGTCGACGACCGGCTGCCCGGGTTTCCGCACTGGAATGCGGGCATGCTGTCCACCGTGCACAAGCGCCCACGGTCGGTCTTCACCGCCGACGGCGAAGAGCACACCCGGTTCCGGCGCATGTTGTCGAAACCGTTCACGTTCAAGCGGGTCGAGGGTCTGCGACCGACCATCCAGCGGATCACCGACGACCACGTCGACGCGATGCTGGCCGGACCCCAGCCCGCCGACGTGGTCACCGCGTTGGCGCTGCCGGTCCCGTCGCTGGTGATCAGCCAGCTGCTCGGCGTTCCGTACGAGGACGCGGACATGTTCCAGCATCACGCCAACGTCGGGCTGGCGCGCTACGCGACGGGCGAAGACACCGTCAAAGGCGCCATGAGCCTGAACAAGTACCTCGCGGAGCTGGTCGAGGCGAAAATGGAGGACCCCGCGGAGGACGCGGTCTCCGACCTCGCCGAGCGGGTCAGGGCCGGCGAGCTCAGCGTGAAGGAGGCGGCCCAGCTGGGCACCGGCCTGCTGATCGCCGGGCACGAGACGACCTCGAACATGATCGGCCTCGGGGTGCTTGCCCTGCTGATGAACCCGGACCAGTTGGCCGTCATCCGCGACGCCGAGGATCCCAAGGTCATCGCCAGCGCGGTCGAGGAACTGTTGCGCTACCTGAGCATCATTCAGAATGGGCAGCGCCGCGTCGCGCTCGAAGACATCCACATCGCCGGGGAGACCATCCGCGCCGGCGAGGGCATCATCATCGACCTGGCCCCGGCCAACTGGGACCCGCACGCCTTCCCCGAACCCGAACGGCTGTACCTGCACCGCTCCGGTGCCGATCGCAACGTGGCCTTCGGGTACGGCCGGCACCAATGCGTGGGGCAGCAGCTCGCCCGCGCCGAGCTGCAGATCGTCTACCGCACCCTGTTCCGCCGCGTCCCCACGCTCGAATTGGCCATCCCGGTCACAGACGTGCCCTTCAAGGACGACCGACTCGCCTACGGCGTCTACGAACTCATGGTGACCTGGTAGCCCAGGCCGCACCTGTCCCAATGCCGATCCGAATGGAGGGTCAATGATGACGACTCACACCAGCACCGTTTCGCTTTACCCGCCTGGTGGCTTCGGCGCCCCGAAGGATCGGCGCGGTCACGCCTCGGGCGCGGACGTCGGCCTGCCGCCGGGGACCGTGGTGTTCTCCGCGGACAACCACATCTCGCTGGCCGACGACATTTTCTACCAACGCTTTCCGGACGACCTCAAGGACAAGGCACCGCGGATCTGGTACGAGGACGGCGCCTACCAGGTCGGCCGCAAGGGCCAGTCGTTCTTGCCGGGTGACTTCAGCGCGGTGCTGATGCAGTACGACGATCTGCCGGGTGCGGCGAGCACCAACATCGATGCCCGCATTCAAGAACTGCACGACGACGGCGTCGACAAGGAATTGGCCTTCCCCAACGCGATACTGGCGCTGTTCCACTACCCGGACAAGAACCTGCGCGAGCTGGCCTTCCGCATCTACAACGAATACATCGCGGAGCTCCAGGAGCGCTCGGGCGGCCACTTCTACGGAGCCGGGCTGATCAACTGGTGGGACCCCCAAGGGACCAGGCGCACGCTCGACGAGCTGAAGTCGTTGGGGCTCAAGACGTTCCTATTGCCGCTGAATCCGGGCAAGGGCGACGACGGCAACCCGATCGACTACTCCAGCACTTCCATGAGGCCGGTTTGGGACGAGATTGAGGCCGCCGGCCTGCCGATCACGCACCACATCGGGGAGACGCCGCCAAAGAGTCCGACCGAATTCAACAGCGTCGTCGTCGGAATGATGATCAACATCGACGGGTTCCGGGAAACGTTCTCCAAGTACATCTTCGGCGGGATCCTCGACGACCACCCGGCTCTGCGGATCGGCTGGTTCGAGGGCGGTATCTCCTGGGTTCCGTGGGCGCTGCAGGACGCCGAGCACCTGGTGGCGTCCTACCAGCACATGTTCAACCGGCCGTTGCAGCACGACGTGCGGTACTACTGGGACAACCACATGAGCGCGTCGTTCATGGTCGATCCGCTCGGGCTGCAGCTGATCGACAAGATCGGGGTGGACAAGGTCATGTGGTCCAGCGATTACCCGCACAACGAAAGCACTTACGGCTACTCCGAGAAGTCACTTGCCGCCGTTGTCGACGCCGTCGGTCCCGCGGACGCCGCGAAGATCGTCAGCGGCAACGTCACGAAGTTCCTGGGCCTGTAGGGCGGCCCGAATGACAACGTTCGCGCAAGCGGGCGCGGGCACCAGCAGCCTGGTGATCCCCGAGACGCCCGACCTGGGTCGCATGCGCCGGGAGACCGGGACGCGGCTGCGCACGGCGATGGCCGAACGCGGTGTCGACGCCATGATCCTGCTGGGCAACAGCGCGGTGGTCTACGCCACCGGCACCAGTTGGCCGCTGGGCGATGCAGGCCTGGCCTACGTGGAGCGGCCGGTGGCCGTGGTGCTCGCCGCGGACGAATGGCCGCACCTGTTCCTGCCGTTCCGCGAGGGCGCCGCGCAAGAGTCGGGTCTGCCCGCCGATCATGTGCACGGCCCGGTGTATCTCGAATTCGACGAGGCCGTCGAAGATTTCGCTCGCCTGCTGGCCGACCTGATTCCCGCCAAGGCGGTGATCGCCGTCGACGAATGCACCGGCGCGATGACGCGCGCCGCAAAGTCGTTGTTCCCCGGCGGTGCGCCCGTCGACGCCGCGGCCATCGTCGGCTCCGCCAAGTCGGTCAAGACACCGGACGAACTGTCGTGCATGCGCACCGCCATCCGGATCACCGACGAGGCGATGGTCGAGGTCCACAAGCGGCTGGCCCCGGGAATCCGCCAAATCGACCTGTCGGCAAGCTTTTTGCGGCGGGCCTTCGAGTTGGGTGCCACGGCCAGCATGCTCGAGCCGATCTGGCAGGTGATGCCGCCCAGCAAGGCCGAGGGCGTGTGGACCACGCACGGTGACCTGGCGTTGCCCCTGCTGAGCACCGAGCGCGAACTGGCCGAGGGCGACGTGCTGTGGACCGACGTCAGCATCACCTACCACGGCTATTGCTCGGACTTCGGACGCACCTGGATCGTCGGCCGGGATCCGTCGCCACGCCAGCAGGCGCAGTTCGACCGGTGGTTCGAAATCATGTCCGCCGTCCTGAGCGTCGCCAAGGCCGGCGTCACGGCAGCCGATCTGGGGCGGGCTGCCACCACCGCCAACGGCGGCAGCAAGCCGTGGCTGCCGCACTTCTACCTGGGCCACGGCATCGGCGTGAATGCGGCCGAAATGCCGATGATCGGAACGGACCTCGGTCAGGAATTCGACGAGAACTTCGTCCTTCAAGCCGGCATGGTGCTGGTGTTGGAACCCGTGGTGTGGGAGGACGGCACCGGCGGATACCGCAGCGAAGAGGTCCTGGTGATCACCGAGGAAGGCTGGATCCGATTGACCGACTATCCCTATGACCCCTATGGCTCCCATGTCAGTTGACGTCTGCCCCGACGACCGCGCGCTGCGCTCGGGCCGCCGTCAGCGCGTGCTGGAACAGATGGCGGCGTACGACCTCGACGTCCTGGTCCTCGGCCGCCAAGCGAACGTCCGTTACGTCACCGGCGCACCGCAGTTGTGGGTCGCGGGCACCCGGCCATTCGGTCCGACATGCGTGCTGATGCGCGCGAGCGGCGCCATCCATCTGCTCAGCACGTGGGACGAAGGCGTCCCCGAGGACATCCCACACGAGAACCTGTACGGCATCTCGTGGAACCCGATGAACACCATGTCGGCGCTGCGCCGCATCGATGGCGCCGCCACCGCCCGGCGTGTCGGAACCGATGCGATATCACCGGTGTTCGCGCAGCTGCTGCCCACGGCATTTCCGCGGGCGGAGCTCGTCGACGGCGAGCTGGCGATGCGCGCCGCCCGGCGCGTCAAGACGGCCGAAGAAGTGGTGTCGTTGCGGGAGGCGATCGCGGTGGCCGAAAAGGGCTTGGCCGCCGCGGTTTCCGAACTACGACCGGGCATCAGCGAGCAGGCGCTGGCCGGTGCCCTGCTGGAGGCCGTCGCGGCCGGCGGCGTGAGCACCCCGTCCAACCAGGATGTGGCGTGGGTGACCTCACCCGATCACCCCTGGCGGCGGGCCGCCGACGGTGATCGTGTTCCGGGCCGCGTCAAAGACGGTGACCTGGTGGCATTCTCCGCCGGCGTGCTCGCCGGTGGCTACATCGGTGAGGTCGGGCGAACCTGGCCGGCGGGCGAGGCGCGTGGCGCGGCCGGGGTGTATCGACGATGGGAACGCCTGTGGGGCAGGCTGCTGGCGGCGTGCCGACCCGGGGTGGGGGCAGGCGAATTGCTGGACGCCTACCAGGCCGCGGGGGAGCCGGCGCCGCCGATGCCGGTGGCCCGCGGCCTGGGCATGGGGTTCGACCCGCCGGTCATCTCCCAGCACCTGCCCGCGACCGCGACCGAGGAACGGTTGGAGCAGGGCATGGTGCTGGCCGTGACCGGCTACGTCTGGGAGCCGGGCGTCGGCGCCGTTTTCGGTCGGGAGGCCGTATTGATCTCCGCCGACGGGCCTGAGGTGCTGACCTCCAGCCCGTCCTGGCGCGAATAGCCATGTCCGGCAAGTCCGGTCCGCCGGCCGAGGAGATCATCAAGTACCACCAGGACCCCGAGACCCGCATCGCCACCATCACGTTCGATCGCCCGGGTCAGCTCAACGCCCCCACCATCGCCGCCCGCCTGCGCTACGCGGACCTGTTGCACCGCGCCTCCATCGATGACGAGGTCAAGGTGCTGGTGGTCCGCGGGGCCGGTGAGGACCTTGGCTCGGGTGCGGATCTCGTCGAGGAAATGGCGGTGCAGGACTCGGCCGATCCGCATCACCGGCTCGCCGAGTACCGGATCGACGACGAGGACGTCAGGTTTCCCCCGGAGGGTTCGTTTCGGCATGGCGCCGCCCTCGGCCAGTGGTACGCCAACCCCAATTCGGGGATACGTGGATTGCAGGACTTCAAGAAGATCAGCATCTTGGAGGCGAAGGGCTATTGCTACGGCTGGCATTTCTATCAGGCGGCCGATGCGGATCTGGTGATCTCCAGCGACGACGCGCTGTTCGGGCATCCGTCGTTTCGGTATTACGGCTGGGGGCCGCGGATGTGGTGGTGGGCGCAGACCATGGGAATCCGCAGATTTCAGGAAATGGTGTTCACCGGAAGGGCTTTCACCGCGGCTGAGATGTACGACTGCAACTTTCTCAACAGTGTGGTGCCCCGCGCAGAGCTGGAGGCGGAGGTGGAGAGGTACGCGCTGGCCTGCGCACGCAACCGCCCCACTGACACGGTGTTCATGCAGAAGGTCTTCTTCGAGATCATGAAGCAGTTCCAGGGCGAGTACCTGGGCAGCATGCTCAGCGGCTTCTTCGAATCGATGGGCGGCCGGGCCCGGCCGGACGGTCCCGACGATTTCACCCTCGGCGACGCCATCGAACGGGGCCTCGGCGCAGCGGTGAAGGCCAACGATGACAAGTTCCCCGCGGACTGGCGCCTGAGCAAGAAGGGCCGCAAAGGCGGGTGCGGCAAGGGGGAGCGCGACCGGAAGCGGAAGCGCTAGTGGCGGAGTCCACCGCGGAACCACCCCTGGCCGGGTTTACCGTGGTCGATCTCTCCACCGGCATCGCGGGCGCCTACTGCACCAAGTTGCTGGCCGACGGCGGTGCGGACGTCGTCAAAGTCGAACCCCCAGAAGGTGATCCGCTGCGCTCCTGGTCCGCCTCGGGCGCCGCCATGCCGCCCGCCGGCGACGGGGCGTTGTTCTCGTTTTTGGCCGGGTCGAAACGCAGCGTCGTCGCCGACCGCGGCATCGCCGACGACGTCGAGCTGGTCGACGGATTGCTGGCGGCCGCGGATGCGGTGGTGTGGTCCGGCGGCTCGAAAGTCGCTGACCGTCAGGACTTTGCGCCGCAGGCGATGCACCGGCGCCATCCACATCTGACCGTCGTGTCGATCACGCCCTTCGGGTTGGAGGGGCCCTGGCGTGGCCGGGCGGCCACCGAGTTCACGCTGCAGGCATGGTCGGGCGGGATCATCGGCCTGGGGCGCGGCGAGGCCGACCGCGCCCCGGTATACGTCGGCGGCCAGGTCGGCGAGTACCTGGCCGGCCTCTACGCGAGTGCGGCCATCCTGGCATCACGCCACGGCCGCCACGGCGATGAGCCCGGTGAACTCGTGGACCTGTCGATGCTGGAGACGCAAATCCTCTCCCTGACCTACTATCCCGTCACGTATTTCGAGATGCTCGGGCGACCCTGGCGGGACGCGCGCCGCGTCACCGTGCCGGGCGTGGCGCGCGCCAAGGACGGCCTGGTCGACGTCGGCTGCGGGACGGCTCAGCAGTGGTTCGACCTGTGCGCGATGGTGGGACACCCGGAATGGACCGATGAGGATTCATCACTGACCATCACCGAACGGGCCAACATCAAGGCCGCAGAGATCTACGCATGGTTCGAAGACAACACGGTCGACGAGATTCGCGAACTCGCAACGGCGTTCCGGATTCCCAACGCCCCGGTGGCCAACGGCGCCAACATCGCGTCGCTGGACCACTTCCGAGCGCGGCGCTCCTTCGTTCGCAACCCGGCCGGGGAGTTCGAGCAGCCGGGCCATCCCTACCGCATGGCGCCCGCGCGGCTGCGCGGGCCGGAACGCGCGCCGCGCCTAGGCGAGCACACCACGCAGTACCGCGCCGCGGAGCCCGTTTCCCGCCCCACACCCACCGGAGAAGCGAATCGGTTGCCGCTGAGCGGGCTTCGGGTGCTGGACATGACAACGTTCTGGGCCGGCCCCTGCTGCACCCACTTCTTGGCGATGCTGGGTGCGGAGGTCATCCACGTCGAGTCCACCCGCCGTCCCGACGGGACGCGGCTGATCGCCGGCGTGCCCGTCACCGAAGATCAGTGGTGGGAGAAGTCCCCGATCTTCGCGGCGCTGAACACCAACAAGAAGGGCCTGACCCTGGACCTGCAGAGCCCGCGCGGGCGGGACATCCTGCGCCGGCTCATCGCGACCTGCGATGTGGTCGTGGAGAACTTCACACCGCGGGTGCTCGACCAGATGGGGCTGGATTTCGCTGCCGTGCAAGCCATTCGACCCGACGTGGTGATGGTCCGGATGCCGGGGTTCGGGCTGGACGGGCCGTGGCGCGACAACCCGGCGTTCGCCTATGTCATCGAGGCCGCATCCGGGCTGACGTGGCTGACGGGATATGCCGACCGCCCACCCTACGACCCGTATTCGATCGGCGACCCCAACGCGGGCGTGCACGCGGCCAATGCCCTGCTGCTGGCGTTGGAGCATCGGCACCGCACCGGGCAGGGCGTGCTCGTCGAAGCGGCGATGGTGGACGCCGCGGTCAGCATCGCCGCGGAGCAGATCATCGAATACTCCGCCTACGGGGCGCTGCTGGAACGCGCGGGCAACCGGGGACCGACTGCGGCGCCGCAAAACCTCTACCGCAGCGCCGACACCGACGAGTTCGGCCTGCGCGACTGCTGGGTCGCGATAGCGGTGAGCACCGACGAGCAGTGGATCGGCCTGTGCACAGCCATCGGATCCCCCTCGTGGGCAACCGATCCCGGGCTGGCCTCCGTCGCCGGCAGGAGGAAGCACCATGACGCCATCGACAAGGGGCTGGCCGAGTGGTGTGAGCGGCGAGGCGGCGACGAGATCGTCGCAACCCTGTGGGACGCCGGCGTCCCGGTGGCCAAGGTGATGCAACCACACCGCCAGACCGAGCTGGAGCAGCTCGGGTTCCGCGGCTTCTTCGAGGAAGTCGACCACCCGGTGAACGGCCCGGCTAGGCTCAGCACCGTGCCGATGAGAATGTCAACCGGCCCGTCGAGGTTCCACACCCGGCACGCGCCGCTGCTGGGCCAGCACAACCATGAATTGCTCGCCGAACTCGGCTTGAGCGACGCGGAGATCGCCCAGCTGGAAGCCGACGGCGTCATCGGCCGAGCACCGGTGATGTGACCGCAGATGGCGATCGACCCGTCGGACATCATGCTCACCGGCCGCGTGGCGGTGGTCACCGGCGGGGGAGCGGGCATCGGTCGCGGCATCGCCGCCGGCCTTACGGCCTTCGGTGCGTCGGTCGCGATCTGGGAACGTGAGCCGCAGACCTGCGCGCAGGCCGCGGAATCCATTGGGGCGCTGGGCATCGTGGCCGATGTGCGCGACAGCGCCCAGGTCGACGACGCGCTGCAGCGCACGAACGCCGAACTGGGCACCCCGACGATCCTGGTCAACAACGCCGGCGGGGTGTTCTCCTCGCCGCTGCTGGAAACCAGTGAGAACGGCTGGGATGCGCTCTACCGGGCCAACCTGCGCCACGTGCTGCTGTGTACGCAGCGCGTCGCGAGACAGATGGTGTCCGAGGGCGTCGGCGGCAGCATCATCTCGGTCACCTCGATCGAGGGCGTGCGCGCGGCGCCGGGCTACGCGGCCTACGCCGCGGCCAAGGCGGGCGTCATCAACTACACCCAGACCGCCGCGCTGGAAGTGGCGCCCCACGGCATCCGGGTCAACGCGATCGCGCCCGACATCACGCTCACCGAAGGCCTGGCGCAGCTGGGCGGCGACGCCGCGCTGAGCGGGATCGGCCACGTGGTGCCGCTGGGGCGCCCCGGTCATGTCGACGAAATCGCCGGCGTCGCAGTGTTTCTGGCATCCCGCATGTCGTCATATCTGACCGGGCAGACCCTGCACGTCGATGGCGGGACTCACGCGGCGAGCGGCTGGTATCACGACCCGCAGACGGGCGCCTACCGCCTGGGTCCGGCCGGCTAGTGGCTCCACCCCTCGGCGGCCTGCTCGGAGAAGGTTCGGTCGATGCGCTCGAACCTGCGACGAATCGAGGCGCGGGCGGCTTCGTGTGGCAGCACGTACAGGCGGTTGGCCAGGATCGCATCCGCCGTGAGCCGGGCGACGTCGTCGACGCCGACGCCCTCGTCCTGGGTAGGGAGCGTCCCGTCCGCCGCCTTCGGCGAAGACGACAGCCCGTAGTCGGCGCCCCGGATCCGTTCCGAGTTGGAGACCAGCTTGGTCTCCACGACCATCGGGCACAACACCGAAACGCCGATACCGTTGTCCCGGACCTCCCGCGCGAGTGTCTCCGCCAGGCCGACCACACCGTATTTGGCGACGCCGTAGGTTCCCAGGCCCGCGTTCGGAACCAGGCCGGCGAACGATGCGGTGAAAGCCATGTGGCCGCCCGTGCCCTGCTCGAGCAGTCGCGGCAGGAACGCCTCGACGGCGTGGATGTTGCCCCATAGGTCGATGTCGATGACCCAGCGCCAGTCGTCGTGGGTCATCTGCGCGATCGGACCGGCAACCACGATGCCGGCGTTGCTGAAGACGACCTCGACGCGGCCGAGCAGGCGGAAAGACTCTTTCGCGAGGTGAACCATCTCGTGGAGATGCCGGACGTCGCACACCACGCCGTGGGCGTCGAATCCCTGGGCGCGCAGGTGGTTTACCGCCTGCTCCAGGCCGGGCTGATCGACGTCGGACAGCACCACGCGGGCGCCCCGGCGGGCGAATTCGGTGGCCGTGGCCAGACCGATACCGCTCGCCCCGCCGGTGACCACCGTTCCGCGACCTTCGAATCCGTCCATGGGACGGCACTCTATTTCAGGCAGCTACCCGCATCGATGGGCAGGGTCACGCCGGTGATGTAGCGGGATTCGTCGGAGGCGAAGAACAGCACCGCATTGCTGACGTCGATCGGTTCCACCCACGGAATCGGCAGGGTGTGGAACAGCTGACAGATCGGCGCCATGTCGTCGGGGCCGGGATTCTCCAGGTCCGGGCGGAACATCTTGAAGGTGCCCTCGTTGTGCAGCATCGGCGTCTTGACGTGCGTCGGGTGCACCGAGTTCACCCGAATCATGTGCTGCCCCAACTCGACTCCGAACGCGCGCATCAACCCGACCACCCCGTGCTTGGCGGCGACATAGTGACCGGTATGGGGGTAGGCCTTGAGCCCCCCGACCGAGCTGGTCAGGATGATCGAGCCGCCGCGTCCGCCCGACAAGAGATGCGGCACACCGGCTTTCACCGTCTTCCACACCCCGGCCAGGTTGATGTCGATCATCTCCGTCCAGTCCTGCTCGCTCGTCTTGTCCAGCGTGTCGCCGCCGTTGCCGATCCCGGCGTTGGCCACGATGACGTCGAGCCGGCCGAGTTGTTCGACGCCACTGTCCACCGCGGCCTTGAGCGCCTCGAAGTCGCGCACGTCGACTTCGGCGGTGACGATCCTGCGGTCGTGCCCCTTGACCAGGTCGGCGGTCTCGGCGAGATCCTCGGGTGTCGACGCCGGGATCGCGGTGTCGGTAACGCCGTCACGGATGGGCTTGCAGATGTCGACGGCGATGATGTCGGCGCCCTCCTGCGCCAACCGCACCGCATGGCTGCGGCCCTGACCGCGCGCCGCTCCGGTGACGAAGGCGACTTTGCCCTCAACACGTCCCGTCATGGCTTCCTCAACTCCTGACTAGTGATCGCACGCCTGAGTGTGGAACGGTCCGCGTCCCCGGACCGGTATCTCCCCGCCCTCGCACCCTGTCACCACCGCGTCGCGGGTGTCAATGACGAATCCGTTTTAGCTATTTATGGTTCTGAATATTAGAGAATGAGATTCTCGGCAGCAAATGCCTGTGCGCTATGTGAGCAGCTGTGGCAATCGTGGGGCGTTACGCCTCGCGGCTAGCCGACGAAGCCGCGCGAGCAGAAATCCCAGACCTCGTCGCCGGTGATGGGGTGGACCGTCGCGTCGTCGGAGCCGCCGCTGGATTGGGCGATGAACATCACGGTCTGCATGGTCATCGCGGCCATTCGCTTCGGATTGACGCCCGCGCGCAGTTCACCGGCGTCCGACGCCGCTTCCATCAGTTCGGTCAGCAACGCCAACAGGGGGGCATGTGCGACCTTGACCTCAGCCGGGTGGCTGACCAGCAAACGCGGCGCGAAGTCGGTGAACAGCGGCCGCTTGGCCGTCGGGTCCGGGCGCGAGGCCTCGTAGAGCAGCTGGACGGCGACCTTCAGCCGCTCCAGCGGGTCGGTCTGGCTTTCGGTGGCGGCGCGAATCTGGTCAGCGGAGCGGCTCAGCGCGTCTTCGAACAGCGCCAGCAACAACTCATGCTTGCCGTCGAACTGCAGGTAAAAGCTGCGTAGCGATTGGCGGGACCGGTCGACGACCTCCTGCACGGTAAAGTCCGTGGAGCCCTTCTCGATGATGATGGCCTGGGCCGCGTCGAGGAAGCGCTGAACGCGTTGCGCGGCGCGCAATTTCGCCGTCTTGATCGACCTCTCGACGGCGCGCTGCTTCCAGGCGGGCTCTTCGCTGGGGCTGGTCACAGCCGGCTCGGCTGATTGCCGCGAGGGGAGAACATGGTTGGACTCTACCGGAGAACGCCGTGACATCGCTGCGCTCGACCCCCTCACGGATCATGTGTCGGAGATTGTAACTTTCTTGTCACGAGAATACTATTCTCTTAGACGTGTGTATGGAAGCGTAATCATAAGAGCGAACCGGGCCGTCGGCGGAAATCGTGATCTACCGACGCGGGGAAGTGCTCACGACCGTTGCGGGGAGTCGCGTGCAGCTCACCTTTGACGCCGACGTGGAGGCGTTCCGCGCCGAATTCGCAGCCTTCCTGGACGCGCATTCGCCGTCGGAGGCCGAGGCGTCCGAACGGCCCCGTTCCAGCTCGCACGTGCCGCCCTGGGCCCGGCGCTGGCAACGGCTGCTGCTCGACAGCGGATGGCTGCTCCCCGGCAATCCGCCCGAGTTCGGCGGACGCAACGCGACGCTGTTGCAGCAATACGTGTACTTGGAGGAGCTGGGGCGGCGGCGCGTCTATCGAAGTTTCAACCCGCAGGGCGTGGGCATCATCGCGGCCTCGCTGTTGACCTTCGGCTCGCCGGAGCAAAAGCGGAAGTGGGCGGTGCCCATCCTGCGGGCCGAGATCACCGCGTCGCTGGGGATGAGCGAGCCCGGCGCCGGTTCGGACCTGGCGTCGCTGAAGACCCGGGCGGTGCTCGACGGTGACCACTTCGTCGTCAACGGCCAGAAGGTCTGGACATCCGGCGCCCACGACGCCGACGTGCTGCTGACATTCGTGCGCACGGATCCAAAGGCGCCGAAACACAAGGGCATTAGCGTGCTGCTGATCCCCACCGACACGCCCGGTGTGGTGCGCCGCCCATTCGCGTCGATGTGCGACAGCGACGAAATCGACTTCAACGAGGTGTTCTTCACCGACGTGCGGGTGCCGGCCGAGAACCTGGTGGGTGAGCTGAACCGGGGATGGCGGGTGGCCACCGGTTCTCTGGGGCACGAACGCGTCATGCTGTGGATGGGATACGTCGACCTGTTGCACGAACTGAGCATCGATTTCCGTCCGTCGGGCCCGCTCGAGCGCGATCGCTACGCCAGCCTGGTGATGGACGCCTACGCGCTGTGGTTGCTGGGCTCCACCGCGTTGTCGCGGGCCGCCCGCGGGGACGAGGATGTTGCGGCCCAATCGGTGCTGAAGCTGCTGGGCTCCGAGGCCCTGCAACGGGCGTCCGAGGACGCCCTGAACGCCGCCGATGCGGAGGGGCTTGTGCACCGCGCGGTGACCGCCCCGTTCGCTCCGCTGAACCTCGACAGCCACTATCGCAGCTGGTTCGACCGGTACGCGCGCACCTTCGCCGCGACGATCGCCGGTGGCACGTCGGAAATTCAGCGGAACATCATCGCCGAGCGGGTGCTGGGGATGCCGCGGAACTAGCGCGCGTCCAGCCAGGCGTAGTACCCGATCGCGACCAGCCCGGCGGCGATCGACACCGCCCCCAACACTATCCCCGCCAGCGCGGTGCGGGGGTTGCTCGCTTCGCCCCGCGACACCCGCCTGCGCGCCAAGTCGCCCGTTATCACCGCCGCGATGCCGAACGGCACCCCGACCAGCATCCAACACGTGCCGACCGCGACCAGACCCACGAGCAGCGAGGCGACGCCCATCTCGTTTCGGGGGGTTGGCTCCGGTTGACTCATCGCGTCCCATCCTGTTGGCGGCCAGACGCAGTCTACGCGCCGGTTCCGGGCCGCCCTTGACGGGCGTGCGAGCCTAGAGTTGGGCGAGCCGCGGCGCAAACCGGTTGTCCACCAGGAATTTTCCCGCCTCGCGGGTCAGCTCACGGGTGTTGCCCAGCAGGCCGTCCAGAATGAGTGACCGTTTGACGTGGCGGTGTAGCGGGTGCTCGGCGGTGAAGCCGATACCGGCGAGCACCTGCTGGCAGTGGCGGGCGGCGGTCAGCGCGGCCTGGCCGGCGGCGGCCTTGGCCAGTAGCGACGCCAGCCCGTCGTGGTCCTTGGCCTGTACGGCGACGTGCAGCGTTGCTTCGGCGCCCTCGATCGCGACGAGTGTCTCTGCCAACCGGTGCCGGATCGCCTGGAACGAGCTGACGTGCCGGCCGAACTGCACCCGGTCCAACGCATGCCGGCGAGCCAGCGACAGCATGGCCCGGCCGGCGCCGACCAGCCACCAGCCCAGCGCCCGCCTGCCGGCAGCCAGCGCGGCCGGCGGCAGCGAATCCCCCTGCGGCGCCCGCCGTATCGGCAGCGAGTCGTCGAGGGCCGAACCGCCACGCTCGCCACGCTCCCATATCGCCCACGAGCCGCCGGTGAACGGTAGCGGTGGGGTGCCGCCGGGTGCCACGCCGACCTCGCGAGACACCACGTCGTTCAGCACCGGGGCATGCGCGCCCGTCTCGCCGAGTAAGCGGAACACCAAAGCAACTGCGACGGCGGGCATCTCGTCCAGCATGTCGCGCCAGCCCAGCTCGGTCAGCGCCGCGTCGAGCCTGCTCCCCGATGCGGCCGCCATCGTAGTTCGCAGCGAGCTTTCGAGCAGGCGCAGCGACTCGGGATCCGTCGGCTCCACGGCTCAGTCCTTCCCGAGGTCGAGCAGCCGGCGCGCAATGATGTTGCGTTGGATCTCGGCGGTGCCGCCGTAAATGGTCGCCGCGCGCGAGTACAGGTATTCCGGGCGCCACGGCGTGTCGTCGAGCTCGAGCATTCCGGGCAGCAGGTCTCGGACGGTGTCGTAGAGCCGTTGCTCGGCGGCGGCGAGCAGCACCTTGTCGATCGACGTGTCCGGTCCCAGTCGCGCCCCGTCGCGCAGCCGGTGCTGGGTGTCACGGGATCGGCAGCGCAGCGTGTGCAACGCCAAATACGCTGTTCCAAGCGCGGATTCGTCCGGCTCGCCGGCGTCGCACGTCTGGGCGATGAGGTCGTCGAAGCGGGAGTACAGGTAGGCGATCCGCTGCCAGAAGCAGGTGGACCGCTCGTAGGGGAGCAGATCCATTGCGAGTCGCCAGCCGTCGCCCGGGCCGCCGAGCATGCGGCTTGCCGGGATCACCACGTCGTCGTAGTAGACCTCGCAGAATTCGTCGACGCCGTGCATCGTCCGGAGCGGCCGGACGGTGATGCCCGGGGTGTCGAGGTCGACGAAGAAGGCGGTGATGCCGTCGTGTCCGGGCGCGGTGCGGGTCAGCAGGACACAGCGGGTGGAGAACTGCGCGAAGCTGGTCCAGACCTTTTGCCCGTTGACGATCCAGTCGTCGCCCCGTTGCGTGGCACGTGTGGTCAGCGATGCCAGGTCGCTGCCGGAGCCCGGTTCGGAAAACCCCTGACACCAATGCTCTTCACCGCGCAGCAGCCGTGGCACCATTTCGGCGGCCAGCCCCGCCGGGGCGTAATCGATCATCGTGGGCGCGAGCACCTCGAGCATCGAATAGGGGCCCGGCTCGGCGAGGCGGCGGCCGACCACCTCTTCGCCGACGATCGCGCGCAGCACCGCGGGGCCGCCCAATCCGCCGACTTCGGTGGGCCAGCCGTAGCGCATCCAGTCGGCGTCGTACAGGGCGCGGCTGACCCTGGCGAACTGCCGCATGTGGCCCTGAAGGGAGTGGTCGGGACCGGGGGTCAGATCAATGTCGTCGAGCCACGCACGCAAGCCCGCCCGGAACTCCGCGACATTCACGGCGTGGGACGGCCGACGGCATGCGGGCGCCCGGAGTCGTGCACGCCGCTGCGGCGGATGAACGTCATGGCACGGGTTTTCAGCCGCCATCCGTCGGGGGTGCGGGCGTAGGTGTCGCGGTAGTAGCCGATCCGCATGTCATGGGTGGCGTGGTCGATGAAGCACAACGGCTGGGTGCCGCTGGCGGAGTCGCCGTCGATGTCGACGAGCGCTGTTCCGGTGAGGAACAGGCCCTTTGGCGCGGCCGCCACCAGCTCCGGAAATCTGTCCAGCCGGTAGGTGTCTCCGAACGCGCTGTAGGTTCCGTCCGGGGTGAACACCCCGATCAGCCCGTCGATGTCCTCCTGGGTGATGGTGACCGCGTACCGGGCGAGCAGCTGCTGAATCTCGACCAGGTCGTCAGTTCGAGTTGGCTGTCTTGTTGACATAGACCTTGCCGCCTTTCATGACAAAGCTCACGTTCTGGGTAACGGTGATGTCTTCCAGGGGGTTTCCCGGCACCGCGATGATGTCGGCGAGCTGACCCGTCACGAGCCGGCCCCGGTCGGTCGAGTTGATCAGTTCGGCCGCGGTCACCGTCGCCGCCCGCAACACGGCCAGCGGTGGCAGGCCCCAGTTCACCAGGGTGACCAACTCGTCGGCGTTGCGTCCGTGCGGGATCGCCGGCGCGTCGGTGCCGACCGCGATCTTCACGCCGGCCTCGTGGGCGGCCAGGATCGAGGTCCGCGCCTTGGGGAACATCTCGGCGGCCTTGGCCTGCAACTCCGGGGCGGCGTGCGAGACGTCCATGGCATCGCCGTCGGCCAGGCGCCGGGTGCTCACCAGGAAGGTGCCCTGCTCGACCATCGACGCGATCGCATCGTCGTCAATCAAGAACCCATGCTCGATGCAGTCGATGCCGGCGTCGACGGCATGCACGACCGCCTCGGCGCCATGCGTGTGAGCGGCGACGCGCAGCCCTCGCCGATGCGCCTCGTCGACGATCGCGCGCAGTTCCTCGTCCGAATAGTGTTGCGCGCCCGGCGGACCGGTCAGTGACATCACTCCGCCCGAGCAGCAGACCTTGATCAGTTCGGCGCCGTGTTTGATCTGGTAGCGCACCGCCTTGCGGATCTCGTCGACGCCGTTGGCGATGCCCTCCTCGACGGTCAGCTCCAAAGTGTGTGGCGCGAACGCCGCGAACATCGTCGGGTCCAGGTGCCCGCCGGTGGGGGTGATGGCATGACCGGCCGGTACCACGCGCGGGCCGTCGATCCAGCCGGCGTCGATGGCCTTGGCCAGTGCGACGTCCAAGAGGTAGCCACCGGTCTTGACGAAAAGGCCGAGGTTGCGCACGGTGGTGAACCCGGCGCGCAGCGTACGGCGCGCATTGCCGACCGCGCGCAGCACCCGAGTCGGTGGGTCATCCTGAACCTGGGACAGTCCGGGCTTTTCACCGCGGCCACCCATCAACAGGTTGACCTCCATGTCCATCAGCCCGGGCAGCAGGATCGCCTCGCCGAGGTCGATCAGTTCACCTTCGGGCTCCCCGCCGACACCCGCGATCCGGTCGCCCTCGACCTGCACCAAGCCGGGGGAGACGATCTTGCCGGCGTCGATGTCGAGCAGCCCGGCGGCTTTGAGCGTCAACACGTGATCAGATCACCGGTTCCCGGATGCACTCCACCCAGGCCGCCCCGCTGTCCGGCACGCGCGGCTGTTTCCATGCCTCGACCGGAAACGACACCATGACCAGCGACTGCATCATGTGCATGAGAGTCTTTGCGTCGTCGGGCAGATCGTCCAACGGGTACTTGTCGCAGTAGGCGATGACGTCGTTGAGGCGCGGGAACGCGGCGTCGTAGAACGCCTGCATTTCCGGCATCGTCGAGGCCAGCCGCTTGGCGTACCGCTCGGGCTCGGTGGCCAGGTCCCAGTCCAGGTAGGGCTCGAGCTCGGCGAATTCAGACGGTAACGCCATTGTCCTGGTACTCCTTCACGTAGTCACCGGTCGTCTTGTGCAGATGACGGATCAAGACTTCTTGGTCGCACAGGAGGAACTCCGTGACGGCCCGCGTGCCGATCATCGTTTGGGTCGCCTCCAGCGTGTTGGCGTCCTGCAGCGCGTACTCCTTGAATGTCACGGCGGCCAACTCCTGGGCAAGGCGTTCCCGCGCATTGCGCGGCGGGACGAAATACAGAGTGCACTCGAAGATGTGCTTGTCCACGGCGGTCGGCCAATAGTGGTAGGTCAGGAACCAGCCGGGCTCCCAGATCAGCAGCATGAAGTTCGGGTAGAAGAGCAACGAGTCGATGCCCCACTGTGGCACCCGCTTGACGTTGACTCCCGGCGGCAGCTCCAGGTTTTCGATGATCTCCGGCTTGTCCCACGGACCGAACAAGCCGCTGCGCAACACCTGGTCCATCGGCTTCACCATTGACATGTCCGAGGGAGGCGCCTGGCCGCCCCAGGTCGACTGCAGGCTGTGCGGGCCGGCCAGCTCATAGTGCAGCGCCTCGTAGCCGTACTTCTGGATCTTGGCGGCTTCTTCCTTGGTGTACTGCCCCTGGTGCAGGATCGGCGCGTGGTAGAACTCGACGAACGCGTCGATAAACAGCTTCCAGTTGCTGCCTACCTCGGCCCGGTAGGAGTAGGTCTCCGTCATCTCGCCGAAGGGATAACCCTCGATGCTCTTGGCCAGCGGCCCCAGATAGTCGGTGAGCGGCGCCGCATTGTGGTCGAAGTTGATGAAAATGAAGCCTTCCCACACCTCGCAGCGGACCGGCGCCAGGCCGAAGTTGCTCTTGTCGAGGTCGAAGAACTCTTCCGCCTGCTGGACGAAGGTCAGGTCACCGTCGAGGCTGTAGCGCCAGGCGTGGTACTTGCAGGTGAACTGCCGGCAGGTGCCCGACGTCTCCTCGTTGGGAAAGTCGTTCCAGACCAACTTGTTTCCGCGGTGGCGGCAGACATTGTGGAAAGCCCTGACCGACCCGTCCTTGGTCTTGACGATGATCACCGACGTGCCGGGCCCCGCCGACGGCAATTCCCTGGTGAAGTAGCTGCCTGTGCGGGGGAGTCGGTTGATGCGGCCGACGTTGAGCCACGTGCGCCGAAAGACCGCCTCGCGCTCCGTCTCGAAGAATGCCGGATCGATCGAGTCGCTGTAATCGACCGGTGCGGTGCCGAGTTCGGGATAGTTCTCTGTCCAGCTGCCTGCGGCCGGCTTGGGGAAGTGGGGCAACTTTCTACCTCTCTGGGTGTTCGGCGTTCTCGAGCTCTACGCCAAAAGTGTTGAAGGCCATGGCCAGCAGGGCATAACAGCCGACCGTGAACACGAAATCCATGCGCTGCCGGTCGTTGAGGCGCGCGCCGAGCGCGGCCCAGGTCTCGTCGGACAGCTGCGATTTCTCCTCGAGCTCGTCGACGCCGGCGATCACCACGCGGTCGAACTCGTCGAAGTCGCCGGCGTCCCCGCCGGCAAAACTCTGCACCGCGGCGATCTCGTCGTCGGTGATTCCCTCGGCCTTGGCCATCGAGACGTGGTGAGACCACTCGTAGGCGCAGTCGCGGCGACGCGCGACCCGCAGGATGGCGAGCTCGCGAATGCGCGGCGGCAGCGTCGACGAGGTCAACAGGTGGACGTTGAAGCGGAGAAACGCCTTGGCCAGCGCCGGATGGTGGGCGAGGGTGCTGAGCGCGTTGTTGGTGTCCGCGTCGCGCATCGCCGCGAGTGCCGTGCGGGCCGTGTCGTCCCACTGGTCAGCGGGCAGCGGCGCCAACCGCATCCACTCGCTCCTCTCGCCATCGCCCCGCCCACCTCTCGGTGGAAGAGAATTGGATTCTCATTTCCAACTAATAGAGTTGCATGAATCGAGCGGCCGGTCAATGGCGGCCGCCGCCGACGCGCCCAGCCGCGGCGCGGTGAGCGGCCACGGTCGGTCGATATGCCCACCTGCCTGCGGGAACGTCGGGGGTGGTGCCACCCGGTGGGTCAACTCGGGCAGTCACCTTTCGCGCATGCTCGCCGGGAGGCGGCCGCCTCGCCGGCCCGTTCCGCGCCCGGTCGGCCCGCGCAGGCGGGCCAGGGCGTCCGATGAATGTTGATTCTCACCTGGCGAGAAGATAGTTTTCATTTAAGTGATCTTGGCACGGGACAGCGATTCGCCGAGGCTGCGCGGGAGCGGAATCGAACAGACGGACCCGATGGAAGGGCAACGGCCATGAACAAAGAAGACATGATCCTGATCAGCGTCGACGACCACACCGTCGAACCGCCGGACATGTTCAAGAACCACCTGCCGAAGAAGTACCAAGACGACGCACCTCGGCTGGTGCACAACGCCGACGGCTCGGACATGTGGAAGTTCCGCGACACGGTCATCCCGAACGTGGCATTGAACGCGGTCGCCGGACGGCCGAAGGA
>NZ_LZJG01000254.1:0-5170 GCF_001667785.1 Mycobacterium sp. E3247
AGGACGCCGACAGCAACGAGCGGCTGGTCACCGAGGATCTCGACGACGTGCTGAACCAGCTGGAGCCCGTCGCCAAGTCGCTGGACTGCGTCGACGAGCTGGCCGCCGTCGCCGAGATCCCCAGGCGCGGCGCCTCGTATCAGCGGCAGCGCCGGGTCGCCGAGGAGCACGACGGTGACCTGCGCGCCGTCGTCGACGCGCTGGTGGCCGAGTTGGAAATCTGATGTTCGAACCCCTCGAGTTGGCGATGTTCCCGCTGGAGTCGGCGCTGCTGCCCGACGAGGACCTGCCGTTGCGGATCTTCGAACCGCGCTACGCCGCGCTGGTCCGACACTGCCTGGACGCCGGGGATCCGTTCGGCGTGGTGCTGATCGCCCGGGGCCGCGAGGTCGGTGGCGGCGAATCGCGTTGCGACGTCGGGGTGTTGTCCAGAATCACCGAATGCGTCGAGCTCGGCGCGGGCCGGTACTCGATGCACTGCCGGACCGGGGAGCGGATCAAGGTCTCCGAATGGCTGCCCGACGATCCCTACCCGCGGGCGACCGTGACGTTGTGGCCCGACGAGCAGGGCGATCCGGTCAGCCCCGCCCAGCTGCTCGAGGTCGAGGACCGGGTGATGGCCCTGTTCGCGCGGATCGCCGACGCGCGCGGCGTGAGCCTGCCGGACCGCGAGGCGCTGCTAGGCGAGTACACCGGCGGCGACGCCGGCCAACGGTTGTGGGAGTTGGCGGCCCGCATCCCGATCGGCACCGCGGACCGGTACTCGGTGCTGGCGGCGCCGTCGGCCGCCGAACGCCTGGTCGCGGTCCGCGAGGCGGTGGCCGCGGTCGCCGAGGTGGTGGAGTTCCAACTCTCCGAGTAACTCCGAATAACACTGTGCGACAGGGGATTCGATGAAGGTACAGCTGCAGGTCAACGGTTCACCGGTGGATGCCGCGGCGAGCGCCGCCGACGTCGCCGCGACGGGCGCGGACGGCCTGTTCACCTTCGAGGGCCAGCACGACGTCTTCTTCCCTCTGCTCATCGCCGCCGGCGCGACCGACCTCGATCTGATGACCAACGTGGCGATCGCCCCGCCCCGCAGCCCGCTGCATCTGGCCCACGCCGCCTACGACCTGCAGCTGTACAGCGGTGGCCGGTTCCGGCTTGGGCTCGGGTCGCAGGTGAAGGCCCACATCGAAAAGCGTTACGGCAGCAGGTGGGGAAGGCCGGCGGCGCTGATGGCCGAGACCGTGCGCGCGATCAAGGCCATCTTCGCGGCGTGGGAAGGCCAGGGCCGCCTGGACTTTCGCGGCGAATTCTTCACCCACACCATCATGGCGCCCAACTTCAATCCCGGGCCCAACCCGTTCGGGCCGCCGCCAGTGCTGCTGGGCGCGTTGGGCCCGGTGATGACGCGCACCGCGGCCGAGGTCGCCGACGGGCTGCTGGTGATGCCGTTCAACAGCGCCCGCCACTTCGCCGAGCGCACCATCCCGGCGGTCGCCGAGGGGCTGCGCCGCGCGGGCCGGACCTGGAACGGATTCCAGATCATCGCCCAGGCGATGGTCGCCGTCGGCCGCGACGAGGCCGACCTGGCGGCCGCGATCGACGGTGTGGCGGCGCTGATTTCGTTCTACGGCTCCACCCCGGCCTACCTGCCCGTGCTGGAGGCCGAGGGGTGGGCCGACATCCATCCCGAGCTGAACGCCCTGTCCAAGCAGGGGCGGTTCGCCGAGATGCGCCGCCTGATCGGCGACGAGGTGGTGGCGCGGATCGGGATCGTGGGAAGCCCCGAGGAATGCGCGCAGCAGATAGCCGCCCGGTTCTCCGAGCACGCCGCGGAGGTGTGCTGCTACTTCCCGGGCTACACGCCGCGCGCCGCGGACATCGCCGACCTGATCGGCGCCCTGCACCGGACACCCGTCCTGCGATGAGCCCCGACGTGACGGTCGACGTCGACGCGGGCGTGGCGGTGCTCACGCTCAATCGGCCCGAGCGGCGCAACGCCTACACCGCCGACATGGGCGCGCTGCTGAGCCGCGCGTACTACGACTGCGACGGCGACGACGACGTCCGGGCCATCGTCGTGACCGGGGCGGGCGACGCCTTCTGCGCCGGGGCGGACTTCTCCGGCGACGCCGAGCCGTTCGGCGCCCCGGCCGATGGGTTCTCGGCGTCACCGATCACCCCCGCCGCGTTCGAGCTGCGCAAGCCGGTGATCGCGGCCGTCAACGGCCACGCCATCGGCATCGGGCTGACCATCGCCTTGCAGGCGGACCTGCGCATCGTCGCCGAGGACGCCAAATACGGTGTGGTGCAGGTGCGCCGGGGCGTGCTGCCCGATTGCATGTCGCACTGGACGCTGGCGCAGCTGACCACGCTGGGGGTGGCCGCGGACATCCTGCTCACCGGGCGGACCTTCGGCGGGGCCGAGGCGGTGGCGCTCGGCATAGCCAACCGCGCCCTGCCGGCCGACCAGGTGCTCGACCACGCGGTCGAGCTGGCCCGCGACATCGCGGTCAACGTCGCGCCGATGTCGGCGGCGCTGTGCAAGCGGCTGCTGTGGGACACCGCGATCAACCACTACAGCCCGCGGCAGGTCGCCGCGCTGGAAACGCGGCTACACCATCGGGTGATGGGCGGCGCCGACGCGCGCGAGGGGGTGGCCGCGTTCCTCGAGCGCAGGTCCCCGTCGTTCACGTCGCGGCTGTCCCGCGAGTGGACCCCGCTGCCCGAGCCGTGATCTCCTCGGACAGCTCCCACCACCGCTCCGCGCGCCGCTCGTCGCGGGCGTAGGGCGTCGCGTTGTCGCTGACCCGACAGTCTTCGAGATACAGCCCACCGCGGCCGGCCAGCTCCGGGCTGACGGCCGCCCACACCTGGGTGGCCGCGCCGCGGTCGGACGTGATGACGGCCAGCCGCTCGCCAGTCGGTTTGCGCAGCCGCGCGAAGTCCTCCCGGGACATGTGCCGCGCCAGCGACGTGGCCACGGTGCCGGGATGCACGGCATACGCGCGAATTCCCTTGTCGCGCAGGCGGCGATCGGCTGCCACGGCGTGCAGGATGTTCGCCGTCTTCGACGCGCCGTAGGCGGCGAACTTGTCGTATTCTCGCCTGTCCCAATGCGGATCGTCGAAGTCCACGTCGCCCAGCACGTGGCCCGCGGACGACAGGTTGACGATCCGGGCCTGACCGTGAGCCCGGCCGGCGGCGGCGAGCTGCGGAACCAGGAGCCGGGTCAGCTCGAAGTGCCCGAAATGGTTGGTGCCCATCTGCATCTCGAAGCCATCGCGCGTCCTGCCGAACGGCGTGAACATCACCCCGGCGTTGTTCATCAGGACGTCGATGGCCGGGGCGATGTCGCCGACGGCGCCCGCCGCCGCCCGCAGGCCGGCCAACGCGGTCAGGTCGAGTTCGACGGTCGAGGTCCGCGCGCCCGGCACTTCCGCGGCGATCCACCGGGACGCCTCCGCCAACGCCGCCGGATTGCGGGTGGCCAGGACGACGTGCGCGCCGGCCGCCGCCAGCGCCCGGGCCGACTCGCGCCCCAGCCCGGACGACGCGCCGGTGATCACGCAGACCTTGCCGGACAGGTCGATGCCGTCGACGACGTGCAGCGCGGTCGGATGCTCGGTCATGCCGCTATAGGCTGCCACAGCGGCACGGATCACACCGCGCGGTTGCGCGCCTTGCCGACGGAGAAGCCGCTGACCAAGGCGCCGATGAAGAAGAGCGCCGCGGCATCCCGCAGCAGCCGGGCGAAGCTGGCGTCGGTGAGCGTGCCGGTGGCGATCAGTCCGACGCATGCCACCGACGTCAGCGCCGACGTCCGGCCGACCGCGTTCTGGACGGCCGCCGCCACTCCGCTGTTGGCCGGGTTGACGGAGGACAGATTCAGCGCGGTCAGCGGCGTACTGGTGAGCACCATGCCGAGGGCGAGCACGACCATCCCGGGCAGCAGGTGGGTCAGGACGTTGAACCCGTGGGCGGCGGGGCGGATGAGCAGCAACCCGGCCCCGGCGACGACCGGGCCCGTCGCCAGGAAGACCCGGGCACCGATCCGCGCCGCCAGGCCGCCGACCCGCTTGGCGAAGAGAAACGACAGCAGGGGGCTGGGCAAGGTCACCAGTCCCGCGACCGTCGCACAATAGCCGGCGACCTCCTGGGTGTAGAGGGACACCGCAAGCGACCCCATCGTGAGGGCGCCGTACACGAAGGCGGTGGTCAGATTGGCGCCCGCGAAGTCGCGGTTGGCGAAAAGGCCGAGCGGCACCAGCGGGTGACGGGCACGGCGCTGCCAACCCACGAACGCCAGCAGCGCCGCAGCGCCGATCGCCAGTGCCGCGACGAGCTGCGGGTGCCATCCGTGCCTGCCCGCTTCGATGAGCGCATACACGGTGGCGGTCAAACCGACGGCCGACAACGCCGCCCCGGCGACGTCGAGACGGGAGCGCCCGGGCGCTCCCGGAACCTCCACGGCGCGTAAGCGATACGTCAAAGCGAAGGCGGCGATCATAGGGATCGCCGACAGGGCGTAGATCCATCGCCAGCCCAGCAGGTCGACCGCCAGGCCGCCCAACAGCGGGCCCAGCGCGAAGGCGGTTCCGGTCCATGCCGTCCACGAGCCCACGGCCGCGGAGCGGTGTGCGGGATCGAACGCGGAATTGATGAGCGCCAGCGATCCGGGCACCAAGAATGCCGCACCGAGACCCTGGACGAGGCGTCCGGCGATCAGCATGCCCGGCGACGTGGCCGTGGCCGCCACCGCCGAGCCCGCCCCGAAGGCCACCAGCCCGAACCGCATCACCTGGACCCGGCCGAACAGATCCGCGATGGCACCCCCGGGCAGGATCGTGGCGGCCAGCGCCAGCAGATAACCGTCCACCACCCATTGCTGGAGACACATGCCCCCGCCGAGCTCGCGTTCGGTCGCCGGCAGTGCCAGGTTCACGACGGTGCTGTCGAGAAAGGCGACCATCGACGCCATGATCGCCACCACCATCACCCGGCCGGCACCAGCGTCCACATCCGCGCCGGGCGAGGGCTGCGTCGCAATCATCGCAATCCGTCCATGCCAAGGGGTATGTGAACTGGTTACGAGACACCCGGGCCGAAGGGTTCAGGACTGCCCGGCCGTCGCCGTGAGGTCGTACCGCGCGGCGCGTGCCATCAGCCGCGGCGCCACGAC
>NZ_LZJG01000255.1:0-1355 GCF_001667785.1 Mycobacterium sp. E3247
TCAAACGGCTGAAAGTTGGTGCCACGCGGCGGTTTTCGGCCACCACCCGGGAGTCGTTGTTGGCGGATCTGCGCCGGATACTCGATCCGGATTACGGCGTGCGTGCGCGAGAGATCGCCCGGCACATGACCAAACCCGCTGAAAGCGTTGTCAAGGCCGCTGACGTGGTGGAGAAGTTTGCCGGCTCGCGGAGTCGCGCCTGATCGGCAAAGCCGACAGCGCGGATGTGTGCCGCACTGTCAGCGTCCTGACTCCGGCGCCGGCGCCGAACTAGTTGCCGCTTCTGGAGACACGGGACCACACTTTCTGGCACACTAGATATCTGATCAGCCGACGATGCCTGGGGGTCGCGTCAAACCGTCAAAGGTCGTCACAGTCCAATGGTCGGGGGGATAGGGCCGATGATATTGGCTTCGTCACACCCGACGGCGCCCGGTGGGAATTGCCGGTTCGCCCGCTCGCGGAACCTCATTCCCCATGCCATGCAACGAAAACAGTCAATCCCAATAGGGAAGGGAGAGACTGAAATTAGGGCCGAAAGACCCTACTCTGAAGTGTTGCCGGGGCAAGGGAAAAGTGATTAAGGTTACAACGCGATGAAATTTGCTGTGGCAAGCTACGGGACGCGCGGTGACATAGAGCCGTGCCTCGCTATCGGGCGGGAACTGACGCGCAGAGGGCACGAAGTCCGCATGGCCGTCCCGCCCAATCTTGTTGAGCTCGCGCAGGAAGCAGGCCTGGCGGCCATCGGCTACGGACCCGACATGCACGACTTCTGGAGCGACGAGTTCATCCGCGACTTCTGGAAGAATTTCGTGCGCGGGCCCATCAAGTTGATGCGCGACGCATGGGAGCCGGTGCTGCGGAACTGGCAGCTGATGAGCTCGTCACTGATGTCGGTCGGTGCCGGCGCCGATTTGATCTTCACCGGACAGCTCTACCAGGACCTCGCGATCAACGTCGCCGAGTTCTACCGCATTCCGCTGGCGACACTTCATCACTTCCCGATGCGGGCCAACGGCCAGCTCGTTCCGCGCGTGCCGGCGCCGCTGTTTCGCTCCGGCATGAAAACGGTCGAGTGGTTGTTTTGGCGCTCGACGAAGCAAGTGGAGAACGCACAGCGCCGCGAGCTCGGACTGCCCGCGGCCACGAAACCCTCGCCCCGGCGGATCGCCGAACGCGGCTCGCTCGAGATCCAGGCCTATGACGAAGTCTGCTTTCCCGGGCTGGCCGCCGAATGGGCGAAGAAATGGGGCGACCGACGGCCCTTTGTCGGCGCGCTGACCATGGAGTTGACCACGGACGCCGACGAGGACGTGGCATCGTGGATCGCCGGTGGATCGCCGCCGATCTGC
>NZ_LZJG01000256.1:0-20028 GCF_001667785.1 Mycobacterium sp. E3247
ATAGTGCCGCTGCAGTGCGAGACGCTCGCGCACCGCGGCGTCGGCCAGTTCCTGCGCACGGTCGCCGACGTCCAGCAGATCACCAACCCGGATCTTCGGTTGCTCGGCGCGTTGCCGACGTTGTACGACTCGCGGACCACTCATACCCGCGACGTGTTGCTGGACGTCGCCGACCGCTACAACCTGCCGGTGCTGGCCCCGCCGATCCCGCGGACGGTGCGTTTCGCCGAGGCCAGCGCCTCGGGCTCCTCGGTGATGTCGGGGCGCAAGAACAAGGGCGCGTCGGCCTACGCCGACCTGGCGAAGGCGTTGCTCAAGCACTGGAAGACCGGCAAGCCGCTGCCGACGTTCGCCGTCGAGGTCTAGCGGGCGCGGTTGTGCGCCTGCGGCTTTGATTGTGCGCCGTCGGCGAGCGCACCCGCGATATCAGCCCAGGGCCACCACGGCGTCGCCCCGCTGCTCGAACACCTGGGATCCCGCGACGGCCGGGACGACCGCGCGTCCGGGCTGGCCCGGCGCCCTGTTCACCGGGATGTAGCGCTCGTTGGCGCCACTGACGGGGTCGTAGACCCCGATCGCGCCGGTGACGGGCACCAGCAGCCGGCCCGCCATCATCGCGCCCGGCCCCAACGGCGCGGTCGTCGCGCCGGCGGCGATGGTGTAGCGCAGCGTCAGGTTGCCCGTCTCGAAAGCCATCACCGAATCGCCCGTCCACCAGGTGATCAGGCTGCCCGCGTGCGAAACCGCCCCCGGGCCGGACGGCGGCTTGGGCAGCAGGGTGCTCGACACGGTGGTGCCTGTTTCGTCGACCACGTCCACCCGCGGCTGCGGGGCGGGCAGATACACCGCCGTGTTGCTCTCCCAGACGGCCAGCACCCGGGCGCCCGAGTCCGCCGTGATCCCGGGTTCGGCGACGACGCGCTGCTGGGGTTCGTCGTCGTCCTTGCCGGGCCGCAGCAGCACCAGCCGCAGGTCGGCCTGGTTCACGCAGCTCTCCAGCACCGACACGGCCGACGAGCTGGCCGCCGCCGAGACCAGCCTGCAGCCGGAGTGCAGCCCGCGCGTCGGGGGCTTCACCCGCGCGTCGGTCTCGCCGTAGGCCACCATCCGGACCATGTCCGAGCGCCACAGTTCCACCCGAGTGTCGCCGGCCGACAGCACGGTGGTGCCGTCGGAGGACAGCCGCACGCGCGGGTCGGCGTAGCCGCTGCGGGCGGGCCCGCGGCGGCCCGTGGAACCGTCGAGCGTGCTCACCTGGCCGCATCCACGGTCGTCGCGGTAGACGGCGACGGCGAAGTGGTAGACCCAGGAGACCCCGCACAGGTCGCTGTCGCGCTGGTAGCTCCAGCGAGACAGCCCGGACCGGGGGTCGCGCCCGTCGACCCGGTGGCCGTCGCCGGTGATCACCGTGCCGCCGACCGCCACCGGTGCGGTGGTGGCCGGACTGGGCGCGGTCCACAGCTCCTTGAGCGTGGCCGGCACCTGCCGGGCGGGATTCTGGTTGGCCGCGGCGACAGCGGCCGGGCGGCTGATGGTGGCCCGGGCGTCGCTGGTCCACCAGATCAGCGAGGCGACGGCGGCGACCACGACCGCGATCGCCGCGGCGGCCAAGATGTCGCCCTTGGTGCGGCGTTCGGGTCTGACCATCCGTGGGCGCGCGGCCTAGTTGGCGTGCGCGCCGGCTTCGGCGGGCTTGCGGCGCCGACGCCGACGCCGGCTGGTCCCGGTGTTGCCGGACCCCTCGGCGGCGGCTTCGCCGCTGGTGGCGTCGGCAGCGGCGTTCCCGCCGGGGTGCCCGGTGACGGGCTGGCCGCCGCGGGTGCGCCGCCGCGGCGCGCCGGAACGGGCGCGCCCGGACCGCTCGGCCTTCTGGCCGTCACGCTCGGTGTTGCGCCGTGGGCCCTGCGGCTTCTTGGGCGCGCCGACGGTGCCGGTCGTCTCGGCGGGGATACCCAGTTCTTCGTAGAGGTGCGGGGAGCTCGAGTAGGTCTCGGCGGGTTCGGGGCAGTTCAGCCCCAGGGCCTTGTCGATCGTCGACCAGCGGGGCAGCTCGTCCCAGTCCACCAGGGTGACCGCGACGCCGGTCTTGCCGGCGCGGCCGGTACGGCCGATCCGGTGCACGTAGGCCTGCTCGTCCTCGGGGATCTGGTAGTTGATGACGTGCGTGACGTCGTCGATGTCGATACCGCGCGCGGCCACGTCGGTGGCGACCAGCACGTCGATATCTCCGGACCGGAATGCCTTGAGCGCCTTCTCCCGGGCGACCTGGTTCAGGTCGCCGTGCACGGCGCCGACCTTGAAGCCCCGCTCGGCCAGCTCGTCGGCGACCTTCTGGGCGGTGCGCTTGGTGCGGGTGAAGATCATGGTGGCGCCGCGGCCCTCGGCCTGCAGCACGCGGCTGACCAGCTCGATCTTGTCCAGGGCGTGGGCGCGGTAGACGAACTGCTCGGTCTTGTCGTGCACCGCCGACGAATGCGGTGCCTCCGCCCGGATGTGGGTGGGCTGCTTCATGAACGTGCGGGCCAGCGTGATGATGGGCCCCGGCATGGTCGCCGAGAACAGCATCGACTGCCGGTCGGAGGGGATCTGGCGCAGGATGCGCTCGATGTCGGGCAGGAAGCCCAGGTCGAGCATCTCGTCGGCCTCGTCGAGCACCAGCACCGAGAGCCCGCCGAGCTGCAGGTGGCCCTGCTGGGCCAGGTCGAGCAGTCGGCCGGGGGTGCCCACCACGACGTCGGCGCCGGCGCGCAGCGCGTCGATCTGGGGCTCGTAGGCACGCCCGCCGTAGATGGAGATGACCGCCAGCCGTCGGCCGTCCTCGGCGGTCAGGTACTTGGCCGCGGTGGCCAGGTCCTCGGTGACCTGCACGCAGAGCTCGCGCGTCGGCACCACGATCAGGGCGCGTGGCGTCCCGTTGAGCGGGCGCGTCGCGGCCTGGGCGGTGATGCGCTGCAGCAGCGGGACGCCGAAGCCGAACGTCTTGCCCATGCCGGTGCGCGCCTGGCCGATAAGGTCGTCGCCGGCGAGCGCCAGCGGCAGGGTCAACTCCTGGATCGCGAAGGGCCGCTCGATGCCCTTTTCCGCGAGGGCGCGCACGATTTCGTCGCGGACGCCGAGGTTGGCAAAGGTCAATTCAGTTGTGCTGGTCAGTGTGCTCATGCGTGGGTAGTACGCCTTTCGGTGACATATCGGTTTGTGTCGGTGTTTCTCTGTCGCGGTCACGCGCGCACGAGTTCCGACTCCGAATACGTCGCCGAGTCGCCGGCCCTGCTCGGGGCGGGCCAGCTGTGCACGCACATTTCGCCGATAGCGGCTCTTATTGCGGAAACACAGCCGCTATCTCCATACATGATAGCCGGTCGACAGCTGGCCCCATTTTGCGCCAGGTCCGCCGACTACAGTGTTGCCATGACCCGGCCCTCTTGGCAGCCCTCCGAAGCCGACCTGGAAGCCGACCGAGGGGACGGTCCGCCCGCCCCTCGCCTGCCGGCCGACCACCCGGGCGTCAACGAGTTGTTCGCGGTCCTGGCGTACGGCGAGATCGCCGCGTTCTATCGGCTGACCGACGAGGCTCGGATGGCCCCCAACCTGCGCGGACGGATCTCGATGGCGAGCATGGCCGCCGCCGAGATGCAGCACTACGAGCTGCTGCGCGACGCCCTGGAGGCCCGCGGGGTCGACGTGGTGTCGGCGATGTCGAAGTACGTCTCGGCGCTGGAGAACTACCACCGGCTGACGATGCCCAGCACGTGGCTGGAGGCGTTGGTCAAGACCTATGTCGGCGACGCGCTGGCCGCCGATCTGTACCTGGAGATCGCCGACGGGCTGCCCGACGAGATCGCCGGCGTGGTGCGGGCGGCGCTGTCGGAGACCGGGCATTCGCAGTTCGTCGTCGCCGAGGTGCGCGCCGCGGTGACCGCCAGCGGCAAGCAGCGCAGCCGGCTGGCGCTGTGGTCGCGTCGCCTGTTCGGTGAGGCGATCACGCAGGCGCAGTACCTGCTGGCCGACCATGACGAGCTGGTCGACCTGGTCGTGACGGGCACCGGCAGCCTGGGCCAGCTCAGCGCCTTCTTCGACCGGCTGCAGCAGACGCACGACCGGCGAATGCGTGAACTGGGTCTGAGCTGACGCTCAGCCGTGATCGCAAGCGCGGTGCAGTCGGGCGCAGCGGGTCACGGCCATCGGACTGAGCGGTGATCGCAAGCGCGGTGCAAGCGGGGCGCAGCGGGTCACGGCGATCGGACTGAGCCGTGATCGCAAGCGCGGTGCAGTCGGGCGCAGCGGGTTACGGCCATCGGACTCAGCGCGCGCAGGTCGCCAGGCTCGAGTTGTTGGCCGACGCGGCCACCAGTTGCCCCGAGGCGTTGACGATCGAGCAGTTGAGCCGCCCGTAGAAGCTGGTCGCGACCACCGACGGGTTCTGCACGCCGGGATTCAGGATCACCGCCTTGGTCCACGGCAGCGACACGTTGAACTCGGTCTGGGAGTAGCCCTGCCCATCGGTGTAGACGATGTTGACCAGGTCCAGCAGCTGCTTGGTGCCGGTGACGCTGTAGACGACGGTGCGCGGGTTCAGCGCGGCCGACGGCGGGGGCGTCAGCGTCAGGGGCGGCGTGGCGGTCGGCGTTCCGGTGGGCGCGAGGCTGGGTGATGCGCTGGGCGGCGGGGTCACCGTGGTGAACGTTTCGGGCGGCAACTGGGCCGTGCGCGAGGGGCTGGGCTGCGCGCTGGGCGCGGCCGAGCTCTTCGTGGTCGCCGGCGCGGACGTCACCGGCTGGGGCGCCGGCGCCAGGGTGGCCTTGGTCGAGGCGCTGTCGCCGCTGTTGATGATGACGGCGGTCGCGATCGCGCCGACGGCCACCACGGCGCCCAGGATCGCCGTGGCCGGGCGCCAGCGCAACTCGGCCGGCCAGCCGGTCCAGGTGTAGTCGCCCTCGGGGTAGGCGTCGGCTTCGTAGAGCTCATCGGTCTCGTCGTCGGGGTAGTCCCGCACCCTGTCGAGATCGGCCAGTGTGGTACCCATGGTGTCGAAGTTAGCGATGTGAAAGCACGGATCGGCCGTCGAACCCCGCAGTGCACACAGCTGGAAGCGAATCGTTATCCGCCCGCGACCGGGGCTTCGCCCGCCGCGAACCGCGTGGCGGGGACCGTCGGGGATGCCGGCCCGCCGCGTCCACTAGCCTGCAGCTGACAGGTCTGTCGACTTCAATACCTACGGAAGGGGTGACCGTGGAGGTCAAGATCGGTATTACGGACAGTCCGCGCGAGCTGGTGCTCTCCAGCGCGCAGACGCCGGCCGAAGTCGAAGAGCTGGTCAGCGCGGCGCTGAGCGAGGGGCCGGGCCTGCTGAGGCTGAACGACGAGCGGGGCCGCCGCTTCCTGGTGCACACCAGCAAGATCGCCTATGTCGAGATCGGGCCGGCCGACTCGCGCCGGGTCGGCTTCGGTATCGGCGCCGAAGTCGGCAAACTCACCGGGAAGGGCGCTAAAGGCGAGTAAGCGGCACGTGTGACAGCCCGCCCCAGGCGAACTGGACCGTGCCCTCGACGGCGTCCGCCTTGGAGATCGGGCGGTCGGAGTCCAGCCAGTAGCGGGCGCAGTCGACGCTGATGCCGACCAGCCCCACCGCGATCATCCGGGCGCGGTGCGGGTCCAGGCCCGAGTCCGCGCTGATCAACGCGAACACCGCGTCGATGCACGACTCGGTGGCGACCCGCACCTGCGCGGCCACCTCGGGTTCGGTGACGTAGTCGTTCTCGAAGATCAGGCGGTAACCCTGGCTGTCGTGCTCGATGAAGTCGAAGAACGCCTGGACCGCCGCGTGCAACCGCCTGCGGTTGTCGGTGGTGGTGTTCAACGCCTGCTGCACGCCGGAGACCAGGTTCTCGACGTGCCGGGCGAGCACCGCCAGGTAGAGCTCGAGTTTGCTCGAAAAGTGTTGATACAAAACCGGTTTGCTGACCCCGGCGCGCTCGGCGATCTCGTCCATGCCGGCGGCGTGATAGCCGCGGTCGACGAACACATCGCTGGCCACGATGAGCAGCTGGCCCCGGCGCTCGTCCCGGGGCAACCGGTTGCCGCGTCGGCTCGAGGCCGCGATGCCGTCCCCGGGCCGACCGCGGTCGGCCGACTTGACGGCACGCCGCGCCGCGGGTTTGGCGAGTTCGCTCATCGAGTCCTCATCTGATGTGTCGGCAACCGGCCGCCGGCACCAGTGGGCCAGCCGCGCGCGGCTCGTTGCGAGAGACATTACTACCCGAGCCATGCCCGCCGTTGTCGTCGCCGCCGTCGTCGCAGGCAGAAAGCGGTGTCGCCCGGCGCATTCGGGCGCGCCAAGGACGGCCGTACCGGCCGACTGTGTAATCCTGGGGAAATGACGTCCCAGCGGCCTTCGCGCGGCACCGGTCGCGTGCCGGTGCTGCGGGACGAGTGGCGGGAACCGCTTCGCGCCCTGCGCGACCCGGTCGCCCGCGACGCCGGACGGGCAAGGGCCGACCGGGAGCGGCCGCGGCAGTGGCGCAAACAGACCTGGCTGGGACGGTTCGTGTCCACCTACGGTTGGCGCGCGTACGCGCTGCCCGTTCTGGCGGTGGTGACCGTGCTGGTGGTCTACCAGACGATCACCGGCACCAGCGCCAGGAAGCCGGCAGCCAATCAGCCCATCCAGAGCCCGCAGGCGATCGGCGCGGTGGGCACGTCGATCATCGACGCGCCGCCACGCGGACTCGCGGCGTTCGACGCGAACCTGCCCGCCGGGACGCTGCCGGACGGCGGCCCGTTCACCGAGGCGGGCGACAAGACATGGCACGTGGTGCCCGGCACGACGCCGCAGATCGGCCAGGGCACCGTCAAGGTGTTTCACTACACCGTCGAGGTGGAGAACGGCGTCGACGAGACCATGTTCGGCGGCGACACCGCGTTCGCCGAGATGGTCGACCAGACGCTGGCCAACCCGAAGGGCTGGACCCACAACCCGCAATTCGCGTTCATCCGGATCGACGGAACCAATGGCGGAAACCCCGACTTCCGGATCTCCCTGGTGTCCCCGGTGACGGTCCGGGAGGGCTGCGGCTACGAATTTCGCCTTGAGACGTCCTGCTACAACCCGTCGTTCGGCAAGGACCGGCAGTCGCGGGTCTTCATCAACGAGGCGCGCTGGGTGCGCGGGGCCGTCCCCTTCGAGGGCGACGTCGGTTCGTATCGCCAGTACGTGATCAACCACGAGGTCGGCCACGCCATCGGGTACGTGCGCCACGAACCCTGCGAGCAGCAGGGCGCTTTGGCGCCGGTGATGATGCAGCAGACGTTCTCCACGTCGAACGACGATGCCGCCCAGTTCGACCCGGATTTCGTCAAGGCCGACGGGAAGACCTGCCGATTCAACCCCTGGCCGTTCCCGATCGCCTGACCGGTGAGTTGAATTCATTGCCGTGCACTTCTGCGGCTGGTGTGATGGTTGTGGACGACGAACCGCAGATCGAGACCGAGGAGATGTTCGGGCGTGTCGACATCCCAGACCGCACTGCCGCCTCTCGTGGAGCCGGCGGGGGAGCTGACCCGCGATGAGGTGGCCCGCTACAGCCGCCATCTGATCATTCCCGACCTGGGCGTGGACGGGCAGAAGCGGCTCAAGAACGCCCGGGTGCTGGTGATCGGCGCCGGCGGGCTCGGCGCGCCGGCGCTGCTGTACCTGGCCGCGGCCGGCGTCGGAACGATCGGCATCGTGGATTTCGACGTCGTCGACGAGTCCAACCTGCAGCGCCAGATCATCCACGGCGTGGCCGACGTCGGGCGGTCCAAGGCCCAATCCGCGCGGGAGTCGATCGCCGCGATCAACCCGCTGGTCCGGGTGCGCCTGCACGAGTTCCGGCTGGACTCGAGCAACGCCGTCGACCTGTTCGCGCAGTACGACCTGATCGTGGACGGCACCGACAACTTCGCCACCCGGTACCTGGTCAACGACGCCGCCGTGCTGGCCGGCAGGCCGTACGTGTGGGGGTCGATCTACCGGTTCGAGGGTCAGGTCTCGGTGTTCTGGGAGGATGCGCCCGGCGGTCGGGGCCTCAACTACCGCGACCTCTACCCCGAACCGCCGCCGCCCGGCACGGTGCCGTCGTGCGCGGAGGGGGGCGTGCTGGGCATCGTGTGCGCCTCGGTCGCATCGGTGATGAGCACCGAGGCGATCAAACTCATCACCGGGCTCGGAGAGTCGCTGCTGGGCCGGTTGATGCTCTACGACGCGCTGGAAATGTCCTACCGCACCATTGCGATCCGCAAGGACCCTGCGGCGCCGAAGGTCACCGAGTTGATCGACTACGAGCAGTATTGCGGCGCGGCGGCCGGCGACGTCGGTTCGCCCGTCGCCGGCTCCGCCATCACCCCGCGGGAACTGCGGGAGCTGCTGGATTCGGGCAGGAAGCTGGCGCTGATCGACGTCCGCGAGCCGGTCGAATGGGAGATCAACCACATCGACGGGGCCCAGTTGATCCCGCAGTCCTCGATCGATTCCGGTGACGGTCTGGCAAAGCTGCCGCAGGACCGGATGCCGGTGCTGTACTGCAAGACGGGTGTGCGGTCGGCCGCGGCCCTGGCGGCGGTGCGTAAGGCCGGATTCTCCGACGCGGTGCATCTGCAGGGCGGCATTGTGGCGTGGGCGCAGCAGATGCAACCCGACATGGTCATGTACTGACCCGATACGGCGTGCTTATTGGCGGCGACCCGCCGCGCCCGGCTTCGCCGCGCTCGCGATCGCCGCAGTGCTTTTGGGCGGCGACCCGCCGCGCCCGGCTTCGCCGCGCTCGCGATCGCCGCAGTGCTTTTGGGCGGCGACCCGCCGCGCCCGGCTTCGCCGCGCTCGCGATCGCCGCAGGTCCCCTCGTCTAAGCTTCCCGTGTGAATGTCGAGCCACCGCCGGAGCATGTGCTGGCGGCGTTTGGTTTGACCGGTGTGCAGCCCGTCTATCTGGGCGCTAGCTGGGAGGGCGGCTGGCGCTGCGGCGAAGTCGTCCTGTCACTGGTAGCCGACCACGCCAGGGCGGCCTGGTCGGCCCGGGTGCGGGAGACGCTGTTCGTCGACGGGGTTCGGCTGGCCCGCCCGGTCCGCTCGACGGACGGCCGATACGTGGTTTCCGGGTGGCGGGCGGACACCTTCGTCGCCGGAACGCCCGAGCCCCGCCATGACGAGGTGGTCTCGGCGGCGGTACGCCTGCACGAGGCCACCGGCAAACTGGAACGCCCCCGATTCCTGACCCAGGGGCCCACCGCGCCGTGGGGCGACGTCGACATCTTCATCGCCGCCGACCGCGCCGCCTGGGAGGAACGGCCGCTGGCCTCCGTGCCCCCGGGCGCCCGGACCGCTCCGCCGACGGCCGACGCCCAGCGGTCGGTGGAGCTGATCAACCAGCTGGCCACCTTGCGCCGGCCGACCAAGAGCCCGAACCAGGTGGTGCACGGAGACCTTTACGGCACAGTGCTTTTCGTCGGCACCGCGGCCCCGGGCATCACCGACATCACCCCCTACTGGCGGCCCGCGTCCTGGGCGGCCGGTGTCGTCGTCGTCGACGCCCTCTCCTGGGGTGAGGCCGACGACGGACTCATCGAGCGCTGGAACGCGTTGCCGGAATGGCCGCAGATGTTGTTGCGCGCCTTGATGTTCCGGCTCGCGGTCCATGCGTTGCATCCGCGGTCGACGGCCGAGGCGTTCCCCGGGCTGGCCCGCACCGCGGCGCTGGTCCGGCTGGTTCTCTAGCGACCGAAGTCGTGACGGATTTCGCGCAGCGCGATCCTGCCGTCGGTGGCCAGAACGCCCTCGGCGCGCAGTAGCTCCAGCTGCCGGGTGGTCAGGTGACGCGCCGGGCGCCCCGAGGCGGTGATCACCCGGTGCCACGGCAAATCCGAGGAGTCGGTCCGCATGATCCACCCGACGATGCGCGGGCTGGAAAGCCCTGCGACGTCGGCGATGTCGCCGTAGGTCGCGACCCTGCCGGACGGTATCGCCGCGACCAGCGCGCGCACCCGCTCGATCTGCTCGTCGGTCACCGGCGCCACGATCAGCCGGCTCCCAGCAGCTCGCGCGTCAGCGCCGCCACCTCCGCCGGCGCCGCGTAGGGCACCATGTGGTTGCAGTCGAAGTCCAGCAGCCGGAACCCCGATCCCAACCGGTCCTGCAGGCCGGTGATCAACTGGTCGCCGACGTACGGCGGCGACGTGCGCTTGGCCCGCACCAGCACCGTCGCCGTCCCGGCCGGCGGGAACACGATGTCGCGAGCCAGCTCGCTCCAGTACGCCATCATCGCCGGCAGGCTGACGCGCCAGCCGTACCGGCCGCCCGGCAGCTCGATCAGGTGCTCGTCGATCTCGGCGTCGAGCAGGGCGGGGTCCACATCCGACCAGGAGCCGTGCAGCTTTTCCAGGCGCGCCTCCCCGGCGTCGGGGTAGTCGGGCGAGGACAACATCGCGTCGGCGATCTCGCGCATCCACGCGCCGTCCAGCCCGACCGCCGGGTCGAGGAGCAGCAGCGCGGCAACGAGGTCCGGCCGCGTCGCGGCCAGCTGCATGGCGAGCCCGCCGCCGAAGGAGTGCCCCACCACCAGCACCGGCGCCTCGGCCACGTCGTCGAGCAGCGCGGCCATCGCGGCGACGTTGGCGTCGATGCTCCACGGCGCGTCCCACGACGACCTGCCGTGGCCGATCAGATCCGGTGCGGCGAAGGCGATTTCGGGCAGCAGGCCGGCCAGCTGCTGCCAGCGCTGCCCGTGGCCGGTCAACCCGTGCAGCGCCAGCACGCGCACCGGACCGGGCGGCCCGTAACGGTGTACGTGGAGGTCGGCGGTCACCGGTCGACCGCGCCGGCCGTGGACACGGCCGCTCGCGGGCTCAGCGCCCGTCCTCCCACTCGTCGTCGGTGGGGACGACGTAGGCCTGCTCGATCACGTCGGCCTCGTTCGCCTCGCGGTCGGCGGTGGTCAGATATTCGGTGTCCAAGCCGGCCTCGTCATCGAAGTCGACGGGCTGCAGCTGTTCCGCGGCGTCGCCCTCGGGCGCTTCGTCGCTGGGAAAGCCGCGTTCGACGTCTGTCACGATTACCTACCTTCCTGACCGTTGGTCGGGCTGTTCGCGGACTCCAGCGTAGGGGCCGCCGGCGGTTCGGGTTGGACCGACTTGTCAGACCCTGGTGATTGCATGCAGCCATGTCGTACACCTGGGACAGCGAGGCGCGGGCTCTGCTGCTGCCCGGTGCGCGCGGGCCGGTCCGGGTGCTGGGCGGGCCCGGCACCGGCAAGAGCAGCCTGCTGGTCGATGCCGCGGTCGCTCAGATCGACGCCGGCCTGGACCCGCAATCGGTTCTGCTGCTTACCGGTTCAGGCCGGCTGGGGACGACGGCGCGCGCCACGTTGACGACGGCGTTGCTGCGGCCCCGGGCCACCGGCCCCTGCCGGACCGCCGTCCGAGAACCGTTGGTGCGCACGGTGCACGGTTACGCGTACGCGGTCTTGCGGCGGGCCGCCGAGCGGGCCGGCGATGCGCCCCCTCGGCTGGTCACCAGCGCCGAACAGGACGCCATCATCAGGGAGTTGCTCGCCGGCGACCTCGAGGACGGCCCGCGCGGGGCGACGGCGTGGCCCGCCCATCTACACCCCGCGCTGACCACCGCGGGCTTCGCTACCGAGCTGCGAAACATGTTGGCGCGCTGCGCCGAACGCGGAGTGGACCCGCAGGAGCTGGAGCGCCTGGGCCGTCGTCACCGGCGACCGGAATGGGCGGCCGCCGGCCGGTTCGCCCGGCAGTACGAGCAGGTGATGCTGCTGCGGGCGGCGGTGGGAACGGCGGCCCCCCAGGCGACGACGCCCGCCCTGGGCGCCGCCGAGCTGGTGGGCGCCGCCCTGGAGGCCTTCGCCGTCGACCCCGAGCTGCTGGCCACCGAGCGGGCGCGGGTGCGGGTCTTGTTGGTCGACGACGCCCAGCAACTCGACCCGCAGGCGGCCCGCCTGGTCCGGGTGCTCGCGGCCGGCGCCGAGCTGGCGTTGATCGCCGGCGATCCCAACCAGGCGGTGTTCGGCTTCCGTGGCGGTGAATCCACCGGGCTGCTGGAGGGCGATGCACCGTCGGTGACGCTGACGGCCTCGCACCGCTGCGCGCCGGCGGTGGCGCGGGCCGTCAGCGGCGTCGCGCGCCGGCTGCCCGGCGGCAGCGGGGGCCGCCGGATCGAGGGCACCGGGCCCGAGGAGGGATCGGTCACGGTGCGCCTGGCCGCGTCGGCGCACGCGGAGGCGGCGATGATCGCCGACACGCTGCGGCGCGCGCACCTGGTCGACGGCGTGCCGTGGTCGCAGATGGCGGTCATCGTCCGCTCGGTGCCGCGGGCCGGCAGCCGGTTGCCGCGCGCGTTGGCCGCCGCGGGGGTGCCGGTGGCCGCGCCCACCGCAAGCGGACCGCTGTCCGACGAGCCCGCGGCCCGGGCGCTGCTCACCGTCCTGTCGGCCACCGCCGACGGGCTCGATGGCGAACGCGCGCTCGCCCTGTTGACCGGTCCCATCGGTCGCGTCGACCCGGTCTCGCTGCGGCAGCTGCGCCGAACACTGCAACGCTCCAACCCGGCCCCGGACGACGCCGCGGACCTGCTGGCCGGCGCGCTCTGCGCTGACGCGCCGCCGCCGGGCCGGCAGTTCCGCCCGGTGCATCGCGTCCGCGCCGTTCTGGACGCCGCCGCGCGCTGCCATCGTGCGGGCCAAGACCCGCGCTACACCCTGTGGGCCACCTGGCAGCGCTCCGGCTTGCAGCAGCGCTGGCTGGCGGCCGCCGAACGCGGCGGACCCGCCGGCGCGCAGGCCACCCGCGACCTGGAGGCGGTGACCGCGCTGTTCGACATCACCGATCAATACGTTTCCCGCACGTCGGGCGCGTCGCTGCGCGGCCTCGTCGAGCACGTCGCCGCGCTGCACCTGCCCGGCGTGAACCAGGAGCCGGTCTCGACCGTGGACCAGGTGCGGGTGCTCAGCGCGCACGCCGCATTGGGTCACGAATGGGACCTGGTGGTGATCGCGGGGCTGCAAGAGGGGTTGTGGCCCAACACCGCTCCGCGCGGCGGCGTGCTGGGCACCCAGCGGTTGCTGGACGTGCTTGACGGCGTCACCGGCGACGCGTCGGTGCGGGCGCCCCTTTTGGCCGAGGAACGGCGCCTGCTGGTGGTGGCCATGGGCCGGGCCCGCCGCCGCTTGCTGGTGACGGCCGTGGACAGCGACACCGGCGGAGCGGACTGCGAGGCCGCGCTGCCGTCCGCGTTCTGCGACGAACTCGCCCGGTGGGCAGACGACGGCGGCGACGCCGCGGCCGCGGAACCCGTCTCGGCGCCCCGGGTGCTGTCCGCCGCCGCGCTGGTCGGCCGGCTGCGAGCTGTCGTGTGCGCACCGGACGGCGCCGTCGACGACGCCGAGCGCGCCTGCGCAGCGAGGGAACTGGCGCGACTGGCCCGGGCCGGTGTCCCGGGCGCCGAGCCGGCGGCCTGGCACGGGCTGGTCCCGGTCAGCACCAGCGAACCGCTGCGTGGCGACGGCGAGGCGGTCACGTTGACCCCGTCGACCCTGCAGATGCTCAACGACTGCCCGCTGCGCTGGCTGGCCGAACGGCATGGTGGAACCAACCCGCGTGATCTGCGCTCCACCATCGGTTCGGTGCTGCACGCCCTGGTCGCCGAGCCGCAGCGGAGTGCAACCGAGTTGCTGGCCGAGCTGGACCGCGCGTGGCGGCATCTGCCGTTCGAGGCCGACTGGCATTCGGCCAACGAGCTGGAGCGCCACCGCGCGATGATCGAGGCCTTCGTCGAATGGCGGGCGCGGACCCGGGGCGAGCTGACCGAGGTCGGCGTCGAAGTCGAGATTGACGGAACCCTCGGCGCGTCCGCCGATGGCGGGGGCGAGGTCCGGCTGCACGGACGGGTCGACCGGCTGGAGCGCGACGCCGCCGGCCGCCTGGTGATCGTCGACATCAAGACCGGCAAGACGCCGGTCAGCAAAGACGATGCCCAACAACACGCCCAGCTGGCGATGTATCAGCTGGCCGTGGCCGAGGGAATTGTGACCGGGGAGCCGGCCGATTCCGAACCGGGCGGCGCGCGGCTGGTGTACCTCGGCAAGGCCGGGGCCTCGGGCGCCACCGAGCGCGAACAGGATCCGCTGACGCCGGCCGCCCGCGACGAATGGCGCCGGCTGGTGCGGCGCGCGGCCGAGGCGACCGCCGGGCCCCGGTTCGTCGCCCGGCGCAACGACGGGTGCTCGCACTGCCCCGTGCGGCCCTCGTGCCCGGCCCACGCCGACGGGGCGGCGCAGTGAACGCGCGCTACAGCCCCGCCCAATTAGCTTGCGCGCTAGGGCTTTTCCCACCCACCGAGGAGCAGGCTGCCGTCATCGCGGCACCGCCCGGTCCGCTGGTCGTCATCGCCGGCGCCGGCGCGGGAAAGACCGAGACCATGGCCGCGCGGGTGGTGTGGCTGGTCGCCAACGGCTACGCCGAGCCCGGCCAGGTGCTGGGGCTGACGTTCACCCGCAAGGCCGCCGGCCAGCTGCTGCGCCGGGTGCGGTCCCGGCTGGCCCGGTTGGCCGGCGTCGGGTTGGGCCCCGACGGAGCGGCTCCCGAGGAACCGGCGGGTGTGCCGACGGTCAGCACCTACCACGCCTTCGCGGGTTCGCTGATCCGCGACTACGGGTTGTTGCTGCCCATCGAGCCGGACACCCGGCTGCTCGGCGAGACCGAGCTGTGGCAGCTGGCCTTCGACGTCGTGAGCGGGTACCGGGGCCAGCTGCATACCGACAAGACCCCCGCCGCGGTGACGTCGATGGTGCTGCGGTTGTGGGGGCAACTGGCCGAACATCTGGTGGACACCCGCCAGCTCGGCGATACCCATCTGGAGCTGGAGCGGCTGATCCACACCCTGCCGGCGGGTCCCTATCAGCGTGAGCGGGGGCCCAGCCAATGGCTGCTGCGGCTGCTGGCCACCCAGACCCAGCGCGCCGAGCTGGTGCCGCTGCTCGACGCGCTGCACGAGCGCATGCGCGCCGCGAAGACCATGGACTTCGGCGTGCAGATGGCCTGCGCGGCGCGGCTGGCGGCGAACTTCCCGCAGGTGGGCGAGGACCTGCGGGGCCGCTACCGGGTGGTGCTGCTCGACGAATACCAGGACACCGGGCAGGCCCAGCGGGTCGCCCTGTCGGCGCTGTTCGGCGGTGGCGCCGACGACGGGCTGGCGCTGACCGCCGTCGGCGACCCGATCCAGTCGATCTACGGCTGGCGCGGCGCCTCGGCGACCAACCTGCCGCGCTTCACCACCGACTTCCCCCTCTCCGACGGCAACCCGGCGCCGGTTCTGGAGCTGCGGACGAGCTGGCGCAACCCGCCGCGGACCCTGCAGCTGGCCAACGCCATTTCGGCGGAGGCGCGCCGCAGATCGGTCGCCGTCCATGCCCTGCGGCCGCGCCCGGACGCCCCGCCCGGGACCGTCCGCTGCGCATTGCTCGCCGATGTGCAGTCCGAACGGGAGTGGATCGCCGACGAGGTCGCCGCGCGGTACCGGGCGGCCCGGGCCGACGGCGTGAGCCCGCCGACCGCCGCGGTTCTGGTGCGCCGCAACGCCGACGCCGCTCCGATCGCCGATGCCCTGCGCGCCCGGGGAGTCCCGGTCGAGGTGGTCGGACTGGCGGGGCTGCTCTCGGTCCCCGAGGTCGCCGACGTCGTGGCGATGCTGCGGCTGGTCGCCGACCCGACCGCGGGCGCGGCGGCGATGCGGGTGCTCACGGGCCCGCGCTGGCGCCTCGGGGGCCGGGACATCGCCGCGCTCTGGCGGCGCGCCCGCCAACTCGCCGACGCCCCGAGCGCGGGTGCGGCCGCCGCGCCGGAATCGATCGCGATGGCCGCGGGCCCGGACGCCGACGCCGCGTGCCTGGCCGATGCCCTCGCCGATCCCGGCCCGGCCGAAGCGTATTCGGCCGCGGGATATCGGCGTGTCGCCGCGCTGGCCGCCGAGTTGCGCGCCCTCCGCGGCCACCTGGGCCATTCGCTGCCGGACCTGGTCGCCGAGGTGCGCCGGGTGCTGGGCGTCGATTGCGAGGTCCGTGCCGCGGCGGGCGCGAACGCGGGCTGGACCGGCACCGAACACCTCGACGCGTTCGCCGACGTCGTCGCCGGCTACGCCGAGCGGGCCGACGCCGCCGGCGGACCGGACCGTTGCGCAACGACATCGGTGTCGGGGCTGCTGGCCTTTCTGGACGTGGCGGAGTCGGTCGAGAACGGGTTGCCGCCCGCCCCGGTGGTGGCCGCGCGTGACCGCGTCCAGGTGCTCACGGTGCACTCCGCCAAGGGGCTGGAGTGGCAGCTGGTGGCGGTGGCGCACCTGTCGGGCGGCGTCTTCCCGTCGACCGCCTCCAGGAGCTCCTGGCTCACCGACGCGGCCGAGCTGCCACCCCTGTTGCGGGGCGACCGCGCCTCGGCGGGCGCACTCGGCATCCCGGTGCTGGACATCACCGACGTCACCAATCGAAAGCAGCTGTCCGACAAGATCTCCGAGCATCGCCGCCAGCTCGAACAGCGGCGCGTCGACGAGGAGCGCCGACTGCTGTATGTCGCCATCACGCGGGCCGAGGACACCCTGTTGGTGTCGGGTCACCATTGGGGTGCCACCGGGATCAAACCGCGCGGCCCGTCGGACTTCCTGTGCGAGATCAAGGAGGTCATCGACCGTTCGGCCGCGGCCGGCGAGCCCTGCGGGGTGGTGGACCGGTGGGCGCCCGCGCCCGCCGACGGTGACCGGAACCCGTTGCGCGGCAACACTCTCGAGGCCGTCTGGCCCGCCGACCCGCTGGCCGCCCGGCGCATCGATGTCGAGCGCGGCGCGGCGTTGGTCACCCGTGCGATGTCGGGCGACGGGGGAGAGCGGGGTGCCGACATCGAGGGTTGGGCCACCGACGTCGACGCGCTACTGGCCGAGCGTGCGCGGTTGGCCGCACCGCCCGCCGGGGCGTTGCCCAGCCAGCTGTCGGTGAGCGGCCTGGTGGACCTGGCGCGAGACCCTGCGGGCGCGGTGCGGCGTCTGAGGCATCGGCTGCCGGCCCGCCCGGATCAGCATGCGTTGCTGGGCAACGCATTTCACGCCTGGGTTCAGCAGTTCTACGGCGCCGAGTGCCTGTTCGATCTCGCCGACCTGCCGGGCGCGGCGGACTCCGGCGTGGGCGATACCCGGGAATTGGCCGGGTTGCAGGCCGCGTTCGCCGAATCGCCGTGGGCGGCGCGCACCCCGATCGCCGTGGAGGTGCCGTTCGAGATGCCGATCGGCGCCACTCTGGTGCGGGGCCGCATCGACGCGGTGTTCGCCGACCCCGACGGCGGCGCCACGGTCGTGGACTGGAAGACCGGCGAACCGCCGCACGGACCGGAGGCCATGCGGCAGGCCGCCGTCCAGCTCGCCGTCTACCGCTTGGCGTGGGCCGCGTTGTCGGGTGTTGCGGAATCGTCGGTGCGGACGGCCTTCTATTACGTGCGCGCCCGCACCACGATCGCTCCCGACGATCTGCCCGCTCCCGACGAACTGGCCGGGTTGGTGGCCGGTCCCGGGTGACCCGCGCTGCCCGAGTACCGGGGGCGGGATCGTGGTTTCATTGAGGCGTGCGTGTCTCCTGCGCTGGCGTCGAGCCGATCACGGACCGCCGTGCGCAACGGTAAGTCCCGGCAACTGAGCAGTCTGGAAGAGACGCTGTCCGCCCAGCGAGGCCATCAGTTGGTCGGCGTGGTGCGCATCCCCGAGGAGCACGCCAGCCCCATCCGCGTCATCACCCGCCGGGTGGCCATCGCCTTGGTGGTGTTGTTCGCCGCGGCCGTCATCGTCTACGCGGACCGCAACGGGTACCGCGATGTGCGGGGCCAGCCGCTGACATTCCTGGACTGCCTGTACTTCTCGGCGGTGTCGCTCTCGACGACCGGCTACGGCGACATCACCCCGTACACCGAAACCGCGCGCTTGGTGCACACCCTGATCTTCACGGCGCTGCGGATCGCCTTCCTGGCCGTGTTGGTCGGTACGACCTTGGAAGTGCTCTCCGAGCGGTCCCGGCAAGGGTGGAAGATTCAGCGTTGGAGGAGCAGAGTGCGCAACCACACGATCGTGATCGGCTACGGCACCAAGGGGAAGACGGCGGTCGCCGCCATCCTCGGTGACGAGGCCGCCCAGGGCGACGTCGTCGTCGTCGATACCGATCGGACCACCCTCGAGCACGCCGCCAGCGCCGGGCTGGTCACCGTGCACGGCGACGCCACCAAGGCCGACGTGCTGCGGCTGGCCGGCGCGCAACACGCGGCCTCGATCATCGTGGCCACCAGCCGCGACGACACCGCGGTGCTGGTGACGTTGACCGCGCGGGAGATCGCGCCCAACGCCAAGATCGTGGCGTCCATCCGGGAGGCCGAAAACCAGCACCTGCTGCAGCAATCGGGCGCGGACTCGGTGGTGGTGTCCTCGGCGACCGCCGGGCGCCTCCTCGGCCTGGCCACGACCACGCCCAGCGTCGTGCAGATGATCGAGGACCTGCTGACCCCCGACGTCGGGCTGGCGATCGCCGAGCGGGAGGTGGAGCCGGCCGAGGTCGGCGGCTCCCCGCGGCATCTGCGCGACATCGTGCTCGGCGTGGTGCGCGACGGCCAGCTGCTGCGCATCGGGGCGCCCGAGGTGGACGCCGTGGAGGCCAACGACCGGCTGCTCTACATCCGGCAGGCCGGGCACTGATGGCGATCGCGGACTTTCAGCTGCACAACGTCCCGTTGCTGTCGCGTGTCGGTGCCGACCGCGCCGACCAACTGCGCACCGACGTCGAGGCGGCCGCCGCCGGGTGGGCCGACGCGGCGCTGCTGCGGGTGGATTCGCGCAGCCAGGTCCTGGTCGCCGACGGCCGGGTGGTGCTCGGCGCCGCGGCCCGGCTGGGCGACACGCCGCCACCGGATGCGGTGTTCCTGGGCCGCATCGGCAACGACCGGCACGTGTGGGCCGTCCGCGGCGCGCTGGAGGCGCCCGAGGACCCGGACGTGCGCGCCGAGGTGGTGAACCTGCGCGGGCTCGGCTCCATCCTGGACGACACCAGCAGCCAGCTGGTGTCGTCGGCGCTCGCGCTGCTCAATTGGCATGACTCCGCCCGGTACAGCTCTGTGGACGGTTCACCGACCAGGCCGGCGCGGGCGGGCTGGGCGCGAGTCAACCCCGTCACCGGTCACGAGGAGTTCCCGCGCATCGACCCGGCGGTGATCTGCCTGGTCCACGACGGCGGTGACCGCGCGGTGCTGGCCCGCCAGGCGGTGTGGCCGGAGCGGATGTTCTCGCTGCTGGCCGGATTCGTCGAGGCCGGTGAATCGTTCGAGGTCTGCGTCGCGCGCGAGATCCGCGAGGAAATCGGCCTGTCCGTGAGCGACGTGCGTTACCTGGGCAGCCAGCCGTGGCCGTTTCCCCGCTCGCTGATGGTCGGCTTCCACGCCGTCGCGGACCCTGCGGAGGACTTCTCGTTCAACGACGGCGAGATCGCCGAGGCGGCCTGGTTCACCCGCGACGAGGTGCGCGCGGCGCTGGCGGCCGGCGACTGGTCCAGTTCGGCGGAGTCGAAGTTGCTGCTGCCGGGGTCGATCTCGATCGCGCGGGTGATCATCGAGTCCTGGGCCGCGATCGACTGACCCCTACTTGATGCGGTCGGTCACCGTCTGCAGGACCCTGTCGGCGACCTGCTCGGTGGGTTCGATGCCGAGCACGCCGACGGACACCAGCACCGAAGACTTCACCGTGTACAGGTGAATCCACCCGTCGGAGCTGAGCTTGAGCGTCTGCGTGTCCGGCTTGTTCAGGACGAAGTCGTAGCCGGTGTGATGCAGCGAAACGCACTGGTCCAGTGTCGCGTTCAGCTGGTTGAGCGCTCCGCGCGCGGCGGTCGCGTCGGGATAGACGGCGACGGTGTTGGTGATCTCGTTGATCGGGGCGATGCCGCCGGGCCTCAGGTCGTCGGTCGAGCCG
>NZ_LZJG01000257.1:0-5672 GCF_001667785.1 Mycobacterium sp. E3247
TGCCCTGGTCGCGGTTCAGGGCTACAACGCGTTGGCCAACTTCGGTGTCGATGCGCTGGTGGGATTCGTCTCCGCGTTCGTCAACGTTCGGCCCGCCCCCGACGGAAATGCCTTTGTAGCAGGCGATGAGGCTCGCGGACAGACCGAACAGGGCGGCCTTGACCATCGCGATGATCACGTCTGCCAATCCGACGATCAATGTCAACCCGGCCACCCAGGCTCCGGGTGTGACGTGCTGGATGTAGACCGAGAATACGAACGAACCGGCGAGGCCGACCATGGTGACCAAAGCCGACAGCATCAGCGCCACCAGCGTGCCGGCCAACACCCGGGGCACGATGAGCGCCTGGATCGGATCGATTCCCATGACTCGCATCGCGTCGAGCTCCTCGCGGATGGTGCGGGCCCCAAGGTCTGCGCACATCGCCGTCGCGCCGGCGCCGGCTACCACCAGCACGGTGACGATGGGCCCGATCTGGTTGACCGTGCCCAGCGCCGCGCCGCTGCCCGAATAGTCGGCGGCGCCGATCTCGACCAGCAGCACATTGAGTACGAAGACCACCAAGGTGGTGAACGGGATGGAGAGCAAAACCGTGGGGAGCAGCGATACCCGGGCTACGAACCACGTCTGCACCAGGAACTCACGCATGGCGAACGGACGCCGGACAAGCGCCACGGAGGTATCCAGTGACATCGCGAAGAACTCGCCCACCGCGCGCACCGGCTTGGCGAGCGCATTAAGGCCTGACGGGAGCGCACCTAACGCGGTCATCGGATGACTCCGGCAAGCTGCGTCACACGCTGCATTGACGACAACACTCCTCAGTCCCCCGATATCGCTTTGACCAGACAATACTGTGAGCCACCACACAAGCTGCCGTGAACCGTACACTATAAAACTAAGTGGGAGCAACAGGCGCTAGCACTAATTTGTAATTTACGAGCTTCGTAATCCAACCCTTCCTGCGGCTTTGCTATGCGGCCGTCTAGCGGGGTGGAGCTTGCCCATCCCGACTGCGACCTCTGGTGTGGCAGTCCGTGCCTATGGCACACTGCGACAGGTGCCTCGTCGTCGCAGCGTGACCTCTTTGCCCAGTTACAAGGCGGTACCGAGGCAGGAGCGCGTCGAAGCGACACGGCACGAGATCGTCGCCGCGGCTGTGCACGCCTTCCGCGTCCGCGGCTACACGGCGACGACAATGTCAACCGTTGCTGCTATTGCCAAGGTCTCCCCGAGAACTCTTTATCGATATTTCGGAAGTAAGAGCGATTTGTTTGCAGCGGTGACGGAGGAATCGGCAGCAAAATTTATAAATGAATTGTTCGAAAACGTACACCGGCTGCCGTTGCGCGATGCGATTATCGAATCAGTAGAGCGCACCGATAACGCGCTCACCGCAGAAAGCCGCGAAATGATGCGATTGGCCGCAGCCGACGAAAAGGCGTGGCGGCATTTCCTGGCGGCGGCTAACAGTGCACAGACCACGGTGGCCGGCGCGCTCCGCGCCGCCAGTGACCCTGCACAGCTGCCAAACGCCGAGGCCGGCGATTCGTTGATCTGGGAAGTGCGGGCCAGTGCGGTACTGGGCGCCGTCACCACCGCATACCGCCGCTGGGCCACGACCGACGGCCACCCGCTACCAGTCCTAGTCGCCAAGGGCATTGACGCGGTGCTGCCCGTAGTAGTCCCTCCCGGCGTCGACGCGACCGGTGCACAATCCGCCGAAGGCCCCCGATTTAACAGAACTATTTAACTAATTCGGACCCTTCCGGGCAAGGCTCATCACAATGCGGCGCTCGCGTATACCAGCGGTTTTCGGGCACATCAAACTGGATCACTTATGCGTGGATTGAAGCGTTCGCAGACTCTGAGCAGACAGCTCCGGAGTGGAAATCGAGCAAAGGGATCGAATTGGGCTACGCGGCGCGCCCCACCGAACTCCGCCACATCGGACAAACATGGAGCGTGCTGGCGACCCAACCTAATAGGCAATTCATCTAACTGTATTCACCCGACTGGCGACAGCCACGGCAGACTGGTAACCGTGAAGCCCGGGCGTGCGCGTGGCACGAATCCGATCCGGGGCCTGCTGAGCCACCGCGATCTAGACTCCTGCCGGGCCTCACCAGGGGATTGTTGATTGCAGGTTGCGGCGGCCATCGTCGCAGCGATGACGGACGCCAACAACCAACGGCGCGATCACCGCTCGATGGCTAGACCGGGGCTGGCGCGGCCTCCACGGCGTCACCACCGCCGCGCCGTATAGCCCGGCACCCCAGTCAGGATCGCACCGTTGTCACCACTGGCCGTCGCCATCCACTCTGGCCGCTTCTGCGGCCAGCAGGTGCTTGCGCACTTCGCCGGATGCTGTTCGCGGAAATTCCTCGAGGACAAGCCATTTCGCCGGGCGCTTGCTTGGACTGAGTGTGTCCTCCGCGAAACTGCGAGGGCGGCAGGCTTGACTGTCGGCCCCAACGGCCGGCAGGACCGCGGCGACGACCTGCTGCCCGAGCCGGCGATCGGGCACACCGAAGACCGCGACTCCTCGCACCGCGGGGTGTGGGGACAGCTGTTGTTCCACCTCCGCGGGGTAGATGTTGGCACCACCGTGGATGACTACCTCGCGCGACCTGCCACGGATGCGAAGGATTCCGGAGTCGTCCGAGACGTAGATGTCGCCGGTGCGCCGGCCATCCGGCACCGCTGGTGTCAGGGTCCAGGATCCCACCCGGCGGCAGGTATCCCGACATGTCAGCGGACCCCGAACGCAAAGCTCGCCCGCCTGACCGACCGGCAGCACCAGGCCTTCGGAATCCGCCAGACAATAGTCACGTCCGGGCAACAGGTGACCGAGCGACCTCGTGGGCACTTCGGTCGAATCCGTCCGGAACGTCATCGCCATACAATGCGCTTCGCTCCGGCCGTACGCGATAGCGAACCTGATGCACAGCCGGCCCTCGACCTCTGCGATGAGCTCCGGATCGACATTGGTGGCACCACCGAGCGCGGTGCCCACAGAGGCGAAGTGGGATCTTGACCAGTCAACGGCTGTGGACGACGGACCTACACCGCACGGCCGGGCTGACGTCGCGCAATCTGCATCTTCTGCAGCCGCCGGTTGGTGCGGGCCAGCCAGGCGTCATAATCGGTCGCCTTGCGCAGGAAGGACTCCCCCACTCTGGGATGTGGTAACGCCAAAAACTTGCCGGCCGCGGCGGCGTCGAGTGCCTGGCGAGCACACTCCTCGGGTTCGACGACGTCACCGAGAGCGGCGATATCGGCAGTGGGCGTGAGGCTTTCATCGTCCTCGTTGCGTCCCAGCATCCCGGTGTTCACCGCGTTCGGGCACAGGCAGGTGACCTGGATGCCGCGGTGCGCGTAGTTCAGGGCCACCCACTCGGCGAATCCAAGAGCCCCGTGCTTGCTCAGCGTGTAGCCCATGAACGACGGGCCGGTGATCAGCGCCGCCGACGAAATCGTCTGGACCAGCCACCCCTCCCCGCGTTCGAGCATGCCCGGCAGCACCGCTGGGCAGCCCATACGTGGCTGAGCAGGTTGACATCGACGATATGCCGCAATTGCTCCGACGTCTGGGTCAGACCGTCGCCGGTGTCGGAGTACCCGGTGTTGGAACAGAACACCGACACCCGTCCGAAAGCGTCCTCGGCCTGGGCAACCAGTGCTGTGATGTCATCTGGTGAAGCGACGTCGCAAACGACGGCGAGACCACCGATCCGCGCAGCGACCCGTTGCGCGCGTTCGACATTGAGGTCGGCCACCACGACGCGGGCACCCCGATCGGTGAGTTCCTCGGCCAGCGCCCGGCCGATTCCGTGCGCGCCGCCGGTCACGACTGCACAACGTCTGTTCAACTCCATATCGGCTCTCGCTCTCAAACGTGTCCGCCGTCGACGGCCAAGACCTGTCCGGTGGTGAAGCTCGCCGCATCAGAGGCCAGATACAGTACGGCGCTGGATATTTCGTCAGGAGTTCCGATTCTTCCCAGCAGTGCCGTAGCACTGGCCAGATCACGCTCGGATTGTGGCCAGGCCTTCATCACGTCGGTCTCCACGGCGCCCGGCATTACCGCATTCACCCGCACCTTCGGGGCGAAGGTCTTCGCGAACGACTTGGTGAGGTTGTTCAGGCCGGCTTTGGCCGCCGCATAGACGATGGCGTGGCCGGCGCCGATTTGGGCGGAGATGGTCGAGATGTTGACGATGTTGCCGCCACCGTCGGCGGCCATCCGGCTACCAATCAGCGCGCTGAGTCGGAAGGGACCCTTGAGATTGAGTGCGATTGTCTTGTCGAACAGTTCCTCGCCGATCGAATCCACACTGTCGTAGCGCAACGAGGAGCCCGCGTTGTTGACCAGGATATCGATCCGGCCGGCTGCCCCATAGGCCTGAGCGACCAGGCCGTCGCATTCCGACCAGCGGTTCACGTTGGCGGGCAACGCATACGCGCGCCGCCCGCTGGCGGCGATCTCTGCGGCGGTTTGTTCGCAGGCGTCGGCTTTTCGGCTCGTCACGATGATGTCGGCGCCGGCAGCGGCCAGTCGTGCGGCGATCGCGCGCCCGATGCCCCGGGTGGCGCCGGTGATCAACGCGGTACGTCCGGACAGGTCGAAGCCGTCGGTCACGACATGCGCTCCTCGGGCCGGTCGAATCGAGCGAGTCCCTCTTCCAGCACGGCCAGCGCCGCGCCGATGCGAGCCGCTGGATCACCGCGGCCGCCGGACTGCGACCAAGCGCCGAATTCCGCTGCCGCAACCGCATTCATCGCGGTCACGATCACCCGGTCCTGGCCACGGGTCGTGGCGGTGCTCGCCGGGAAGCGGGCCACGACCTGCTCGACCAGATCGGAATCGTTGAGCAGCCGATGGCCTCGGCTGCGGGCGTTGAGTTCGGGCGCCCGCGCGAGGATGCTGCCCAGCTGCGCGGCCCGCGACCGGTCGGCCGGTTCGACGCGAGAGGTCGACAGGAATGCCTCACGCAAGGCGGTGACGGAGCCTTCTTCGGCCGGGCGGGCGGCCACCGCGGCGACCAGACGGTCCCACAGGTGGCGTTCGTAAGCCAACAGCACATCGTCCTTCGTCGCGAAGTACCGGAAGAAGGTGCGCTCGGATATACCCGCCGCTGCGGCGATGTCGGCGACGGTGACGTTGTCGTAGCCCTGGTCGGCAAACAGATGCACGGCAGCCCGGCCGATGTCGTCGCGCACGAGTCGTCGGCGTCGCTCGGTGAGTGGTTCGGTCATGCGCGCGACCTCACTTGCGCTGCCCGCGGGCGAACTCCGCGGCCCCGGCGAGCAGGCGAATCACCCGAGGTCCCATGTCGGTTCGGTCCGGGTCGATGCCCGCCTTGACCTGCCGAGCGTGCGACCCCTCCAGGATCACGGCCAGCTTGAACAACGCCAGAGCCTGGTAGTAGGGCAGCGCGGTGAGGTCCCGTCCGCTGAGGTTGGCGTATCGGTCCGCCAGCTGCTGACGACTCGGGTAGCCGGCCGAGCCGCCCGCCTGTTCGGTGATGATCGGATCTTCACCGGGCTCGGTCCACCGCGCGAGCAGGTGCCCAATATCGAGCAGCGGATCGCCGATGGTGCCGGTGTCCCAGTCGACGATTGCGGCCAAGCGGGCCGGCGGCTGCGGGGCAACCATCACATTGAATGG
>NZ_LZJG01000258.1:0-574 GCF_001667785.1 Mycobacterium sp. E3247
CATGGCCGTCCCGCCGGAATTGGTGGGCTTCGCCGAGTCCGCCGGGCTCACGGCGGTCCCGTACGGCCCGGAACTGCACGATTTCCTCGACGAGGAGTTCCTCCGCAACATGTGGTCGGAGTTCTTCCGGAACATTTGGACGGTCCGCAGCCCGATCAGGTTGATGCGCAAGGTCTGGGAGCCCCTCATCCGGCATTGGGGCGAGGTGAGCGCGACGCTGACGTCACTCGCGGCCGGCGCCGACCTGCTCTGCACCGGTCTGAATTTCGAGCAGGCCGCCGCCAACGTCGCCGAGTTCTACCGCATTCCGCTGGCGACACTTCATCACTTCCCGATGCGGGCCAACGGCCAGCTCGTTCCGCGCGTGCCGGCGCCGCTGTTTCGCTCCGGCATGAAAACGGTCGAGTGGTTGTTTTGGCGCTCGACGAAGCAAGTGGAGAACGCACAGCGCCGCGAGCTCGGACTGCCCGCGGCCACGAAACCCTCGCCCCGGCGGATCGCCGAACGCGGCTCGCTCGAGATCCAGGCCTATGACGAAGTCTGCTTTCCCGGGCTGGCCGCCGAATGGGCGAAG
>NZ_LZJG01000259.1:0-2725 GCF_001667785.1 Mycobacterium sp. E3247
GTCCGGGGTCGGGGTCGTTGATGACCGCGGCGTCGGCGTGGAATGCGCTGGCGGCGGAGCTCAATGCGGCGGCGCTGGGCTATGAGAAGCTGATCACCTCGCTCAACAGTGAGGACTGGTTGGGGCCGGCGTCGGCGTCGATGGCCGCCGCGGTGCAGCCGTATGTGACCTGGATGACGACGACGGCCGCGCAGGCCGAGGAGGCGGCTACCCAGGCGCAGGCGGCGGCCGCGGCCTACGAGACCGCGCTGGCGGCGACGGTGCCGCCGCCGCTGATCGCGGCCAACCGGGCCCAGACCGCGCAATTGATCTCGACCAACGTGTTGGGGCAGAACACCCCGCTGATCACGCAGCTGGAGACCCAATACGGCGAGATGTGGGCGCAGGATGCCGGCGCGATGTACAGCTATGCGGGCCAGTCGGCGACGTCGACCAAGCTCACGCAGTTCAGCGCGGCGCCCAAGGTCTCCAAAGACACCGCTCCGGCCACCCAGAGCGCCGCGGTCACCAGCGCGGCGACGAACTCGACGGCGACCAACACTTCGAAGGTCTTGCAGTCGTTGGCCCAGCCCACCACGACCGCCACGACCAACGCGACGACCAACGCCGCATCGCAGGCGACCCAGGATCCGTTCAGCTACATCTGGTACCTGCTGACGGGGCAGTCGACCTTGCCGACCAGCCTGGGCAGCGCGATCAACGGCTACAGTCCGTTCGCCAGTTTGTTCTATAACACCGAGGGTCTGCCGTATTTCAGTGTTGGTATGGGGAACTTCGGTGTGCAGATGGCCAAGACCCTGGGCGTGATCGGGGGCGCGGCCCCGGCGGCGGCCAAGGCCCTGCCCGGCCTGGGTGGGCTGGGTGGTCTGCTCGGCGGTGGCGCCGGCGCGGTGCACCCGGCGGCGGCCATCGGCGGTGCGGCCTCCATCGGCGGCAAGCTGTCGGTGCCGGTGGCCTGGACCGGCGGCCCGGCGATCCCCGCGATGACCCACTCGGCCATCCCGGTCAGCGCCATCAGCGCCGCCCCCGAGGGCGCCGCCGGACCGGGCAACCTGCTCGGTGGCATGCCCCTGGCCGGCATCGGCAGCGGCACCCACGCCGGTGCCGGACCCCGATACGGGTTCCGCCCCACTGTCATGGCCCGACCCCCCTTCGCCGGATAACCAGTGCCGGTCGCTCGACAACATGACCTACGGGTTAACAGAGGGGGTCGGCTACGGGTGGAGACTCTGCGGCCGCAGGCCGGTTGCGGTGTACCCGTGATCACCGCAGGCGGGCCGTCCACCGGTTGCTAGCGGATCGTCGGGAAATAATGACAATCGGATTTTTAAGGGGCCTGCCCTGCGGCATCACCCCGGCAGACGTCGACCAGGGTCTTTCTCCAACGACTCCGTCACAGTTTGCTGTGACGAAGCTGAAAGGAAGGCGAGCCGGGCCGGACGCTGTTACTGTGGCGTTACCAAAAATGAATTCGTCGTACCGTCACATGAACAGTTGCAAACAGGCGGCTTCCGAAAGAGCTTGAAGGGCCGCCGTCATCTACTCTCTGCAGAGTCGGGGATTGAACTTAGGAGGGATCAAGCATGTCTTTCGTGACCACACAGCCTGAGGCTTTGGCTGCGGCGGCCGGAAACCTGCAGGCCATCGGCTCAACGCTGAGCGCTCAGAACGCGGCTGCAGCCGCCCCCACGACCGGAGTTGTTCCGGCGGCGGCGGACGAGGTGTCGGCGCTGACGGCGGCGCAGTTCGCAGCGCACGCGCAGATGTACCAGGCGGTCAGCGCTCAGGCCGCCGCCATTCACGAGGCGTTCGTGAACACTCTGTCGATGAGCTCGGGCTCTTACGCTGCAACCGAGGCAGCCAACGCAGCTGCTGCGGGCTGATCGGACCGGCGGTTGGATGGTTGGGACCGGACGTCATCGACGTGGTCTTCCGCCGCCTGACCGCCCAGCTACCGATGATCTCGGGGGCTGACGGCCGGACAACTCAAACGCCGGAGTTCGGGTTTGACGTCCGTCTCACCGTGTTACAGCGACCGGTGGCCGCCGGCTGACGGGAAGGGGGGATCATCCTTTTGTATTCGGCTCGGCGGTTCGCCAGCGCGTAACCGGTCCGGCCATCGTCGTAATCACCGCAAGTATCTGAGTACTCACGCAATAAAAGGAGACAGCCAACATGGCAACACGTTTCATGACCGACCCGCACGAAATGCGGGCGATGGCGGGCCGCTTCGAGGTTCACGCCCAGACCGTCGAGGACGAGGCCCGCAAGATGTGGGCGTCGTCGATGAACATCGCCGGCTCGGGCTGGAGTGGTCAGGCGCAGGCCACCTCGTACGACACCATGGGTCAGGTCAACCAGGCCTTCCGCAACATCGTCAACATGCTCCACGGGGTGCGCGACGGGCTGATCCGCGACGCGAACAACTACGAGCAGCAAGAGCAGGCCTCGCAGCAGATCCTGAGCAGCTAGCAGCCGAAAACTACTGCTGTCCAACACTTTTAAGGAGTTAAGCAATGACCATTAACTACCAGTTCGGCGATGTCGACGCCCACGGTGCCTTGATCCGGGCCCAGGCCGCGTCTCTGGAGGCTGAGCACCAGGCCATCGTTCGCGATGTGCTTGCTGCCGGTGACTTCTGGGGCGGTGCCGGTTCGGTGGCCTGCCAGGAGTTCATCACCCAGTTGGGTCGCAACTTCCAGGTGATCTACGAGCAGGCCAACGC